>JAGREI010000176.1 GCA_020446625.1 Erythrobacter sp. | reverse complement strand
CGAGCCGCCCGAACCGCTCCACCGCGAAGTCGACGATCGACGGCAGTTCGGCGTGGCGGGAAAGGTCCATCGGCAGGAAGGCGACCTTGCCGAAGGCGGACAGTTCGGCTTCGGTCGCGCGACCCAGGTCTTCCTCGCGGTCGACGATCACCACGCTGGCTCCGGCCTTGACGAAGGCCGCCGCGATTCCCCTGGCAACGCCGCGCGCGCCGCCGGTGACGATGGCCACCTTGCCATCAAGCTGCTTCATGGTGCTTCCTCTCCATTGTTCCGGCGCCCCGCTTGCGGGTGGCGCCTGGCATCAACCCAGTGCCGGGTAATCGGTATAGCCGCGCGCGTCATCGCCGTGGCCGGTGTAGAAGGTTTCGCGGTCGGCCTTGGCCAGCGGGGCGCCCTGACGGAAGCGTTCGACCAGGTCGGGATTGCCGATGAACAGGTAGCCGAAGGACACGGCATCGGCCTTGCCCTGCGCGAGCACGCCCTGCGCCTTCTCCTGCGTCAGGCCGCAGTTTTCGATCACGGCGCCGGTCCAGTTGGTCCGGACAAGGTCGAGCGCGTCGAAGCCGTCATTGGGAATGTGGATCAGGTGGCAATAGGCAAGGCCGAGATGGCCCGTCGCCTGCAACAGCGTGGCATAGGTTTCCGCCGGATCGGCATCGTCCATCCCGTTGAAGCGCACGCCGGGGCAGATGCGCAAGCCCACCCGGCCGGGCCCGATTTCCGCCGCCAGCGCCTCCAGCAGTTCGACCACGAAGCGCACGCGGTTGGCTGCCGTTCCGCCATAGCCGTCGGTGCGCTGGTTGGTGTTGGAGGACAGGAACTGCATCGGCAGGTAACCGCTGGCGCAATGCAGCTCAACGCCGTCCAGCCCGGCTGCACGGGCATTGCGGGCCGCATGGACAAATTCCGCGATCACCCCGGCGATCTCGTCCGTTGCGAGCGCGCGCGGCATGGCGGTTTCCACCGGCACGCCATCGGGGCCGGGGATCGGGTCAGGACAGCGGATGGCCGAGGGGGCCACCGTTTCGGCGGCGGGATCCTTGTTCGCCGCCACCGCTGCCCGGCCGACGTGCATCAGCTGCATCACGATGCGGCCGCCTTCGGCATGGACGGCATCGGCAACCTTGCGCCAGCCCGCGACCTGTTCGGCAGAGTGGATGCCCGGCGTGCGCCAGTAGCCCTTGCCGGTGGGGGAAGGCTGGGTGCCTTCGGTGACGATCAGGCCGGCTCCGGCGCGCTGGCGGTAATATTCCACCATCAGGTCGGTCGGCACGTCGCCCGGCCCGGCGCGGTCACGCGTCATCGGTGCCATGACGATGCGGTTGGCAAGCTCGATGTCACCCAGCTTGCACGGAGAGAAAAGGTCGTCGCTCATCACGGGCCAGTCCTAATGACACTGGCCCGGATGCCAAGGCCCGGTAGCGAAAACCGGTCCGAAAGGGGCATGGCGGTCTGGAATGGCTCCAGACCGCAGCCTGATATCAGTGCGCGTGTTCTTCGGCAGCCGGTGCGGGGGCGGGCAACTGGGCCAGTTCGGCGTCGATCTGCGCCAGCTTCTCGGCAGTGATGACGTCCGAAGCGAAGGGCTGGATCGCCACCAGCGTCATGCTGCGGGCCATGTCGATCTGATCCGATTCGACCACGTCGGGCAGGTAGCGCATGAGGATTTCCCGCGTCGCCGGGTTGTCGATCAGCACGCCGATCTCGGTGTCGGCAGTCGAATAGGCGGGGGCGGCCGCAGCTGCTTCCTCGTGGTGGTCAGCCAGCGCAGGTTGAGCGACCAGCGGCGAGAGTAAGAGGGCGGCGGCAATGGCGATACGCTTCATCAGGGAATCCTCGTCTTCCAGGTTATGCGCGGTTAAATCGCACGTCCGCGTTCGAAAAGCAAGCGCCTACCACTCGGCCCTGGCGGCCAGCACCAGATCGACCACGCGCAGCGCATAGGCGATGGCCTGTTCGCGCGGCGGTGGTTCGCTGGTTGCGGTTTGCAGCAGCCAGCCGGTGATGGCCGAAACGAAGGCGGTGGCCACCGACTGCACGTCGCGCGGGGCAAGCCCTTCGCACCTGGCGGCATCGGCCAGGTCCTGCGCCACCAGGTTGACGATATAGCGATGGCCGATATCGTGGATCTGCCGGGCGATGGCGGGGAAGCGGTTGGCATTGGACAGGATCAGCGCCTGGAAGTCGCGCACTTCGGGATCGCGCAGCGAATCGACGATCGTCGTGGCGTGATAGGCCAGCCGCTGGCGCAGGTCCGAAGTCAGCTGGTGATCGCCTTCTGACGCGGCATCGGACCAGCGCCCCACGGCATCTTCCCATACCGCCAGGAACAGCGCCTCCTTCGACTTGTGGCGAGCGTAGAGCGTGCCCTTGGACACGCCCGCCTCCGCCGCCACGCCTTCCAGCGCCATGCCGTCGAAACCAAGCGAGCGGAAATGGCGGTTGGCGGTTTCGATGATGAGGCGGTCGATCGCCGCCGCGCGCTTGGTGCTCGGCCGCCCCGGTCCGCGGGATGTCGCCTTGTTCGCCTTCGTGTTGGTCGCCGCGCGGGTCATGCCGGTTCCTTGCCGCAATTGGCCGCAAAGACCAAGCGTCCGCGTTAAATCGAACGGTATCGACCTATTACTTGACGAGGCAGCCTTCCTCGGTCCATATTGCCGGCAATTGAACAAGGGACAGGATCGACATGAAAGTCGCAGCACGGATTTCCGCGTCGCTTGCCTTGCTGCTTGGCAGCACGGCCATGGCGCAGGACGGCGAAGGGCTCCGCAGCCACGAAGAGGCCGAAGCTATGGCTGCCGCCACGCTGGCGCAGATGGACCAGGACGAACAGATCGCGCTGGTGCACGGCAAGATGCCGGCCCTGCTGCCTGCCCGCGAACGCAGCGACGGTTGGGCCATCGGCGCCGGGTGGGTGCAGGGCGTGCCGCGGCTGGGCATTCCCCCGCTGGTGGAAACCGATGCCAGCCTGGGCGTGTCGAACCTGATGCAGATGCGCGACGGCGACGTGGCGACCGCGCTGCCGTCGGGCCTGGCACTGGCGTCCACCTGGAATGTCGACCTGCTGCGCGAAGGCGGGCGGATGATCGGTTCCGAAGCGCGCGCCAAGGGTTTCAACGTCATGCTGGCGGGCGGGGTCAACCTGGTGCGCGATCCGCGCGCGGGGCGGAATTTCGAATACCTGGGGGAAGACCCGCTGCTGGCAGGAATGCTTGGCGGGGCGCAGATCGCGGGCGTGCAGGACAACGGCATCATCGCCACCATCAAGCACTTCGCGATCAACGACCAGGAAACCGGCCGCCATGTCGCCAGCGTCGAGATGGACGAGGCGGCCATGCGCGAAAGCGACCTGCTAGCCTTCCAGATCGGCATGGAACGGGGAGATCCGGGCTCGGTGATGTGCTCGTACAACCGCGTGGGCGGAACCTATGCCTGCGAGAATCCCTTCCTGCTGGATCAGGTGCTGCGGCAGGACTGGGGCTTTCGCGGCTTCGTGATGTCGGACTGGGGCGCGGTGCATTCGACCCAGGCCATGCTGGCCGGGCTGGACCAGCAATCGGGTGACCAGATCGACGCCCGCCGCTGGTTCTCCACCGAACTGCGCCCCATGCTGGACAGCGGCGACATGCCTGCCGCCGCGCTGGAGCGTGCGGCGGGGCGCGTGCTGGCCACCATCTATCGCCACCGGCTGGAGAACTGGGATCCGCTGGCGCGCACGGAAATCGACTATGCCGCCAATGCCCGCGTCGCGCAGCAGGCTGCCGAGCAGGGCGTGGTGCTGCTGCGCAATGAAGGCGCCATGCTGCCGCTTGCCGCAGGCGTGCAGCGCATCGTGGTGATCGGCGGCCATGCCGATATCGGCGTGCCCAGCGGCGGCGGATCGAGCCAGGTTGCCCCGGTGGGCGGCTTCCGTCTCAACGAAGCTTTCAGCAACGATCCGATGCGTTCCTTTGCCCGCCGCGTCTTCGGCGGCACTCCGCCGCTCGACGGCTTGCGCCTGGCTCTGCCCGATGCCGAAATCAGCTACCTCGACGGCATCGACCTCCAGGCCGCCGCCGCCGCCGCGAGCCAGGCCGACATTGCCATCGTCTTTGCCGACAAGTTCGCCACCGAAACCATCGACCATCCCGACCTGTCGCTGGGCAATGGCCAGGACGAACTGATCGCGGCGGTGGCTGCGGCCAATCCCGATACCGTGGTGGTGCTGGAAACCGGCAACCCCGTGCTGATGCCCTGGCACGACCAGGTCCGCGCCATCCTTTCCGCATGGTATGGCGGGCAGGAAGGCGGCACCGCGATCGCCCGCGTGCTGACCGGCGCGGTCAACCCGTCCGGGCACTTGCCGGTCACCTTCCCGGCCTCGGTCGAGCAGCTGCCCAATCCGGTGCTTCCCGGCAGCGATTCGCCGCCCGCAGATCGCGCCGCCAGGGCGATCTACGGCGTGCAGGCAGACGTGCTGCCCTTCGACATCACCTATCCGGAAGGGTCGGATGCAGGCTATCGCTGGTACGATGCTCGCCAGATCGAACCGCTTTACCCCTTCGGCTTCGGGCTGAGCTACACCACCTTCGCCCTGAGCGGGCTGGAAGCGCAGGGCGGCCAGCAGCTGTCGGCAAGTTTCACCATTGCCAATACCGGCGAACGGGCAGGCGCGGATGTCGCGCAGGTCTATGTCCGCCGCGAAGGCCGGGCGCGGCGGCTGATCGGCTGGGGACGGCGCGACCTGCAACCGGGCGAAAGCGCCAGCGTCACCATCACCGCCGATCCGCGCGTGATCGGTGACTATGACGCCGAGTCCGGGCGCTGGGTGGTTCCCGCAGGCGAATACGTGGTCGAACTGGGCAATTCGGCCACCGATATCGTGGCCAGCCAGACCGTGCGGCTCGACCGGCAGGAAGTGCAGCCGTGAAGCCCTTCCGGCTCGCGCTGCTGCTGGCGGTCCCCGCACTGGCGGCGGGGCAGCCCGCCATGGCGCAGGACGAGCCGACGCTGGAACAGCGGTTCGACGATCCTCCCGCCGAAGCCCTGCCGCGCCTGCGCTGGTGGTGGCCGGGCGCCGATGTTACCGAAGACGAACTCGACCGCGAGCTTGCCTTGCTGGCCGAAGCCGGTTTCGGCGGCGCGGAAATCCAGGCTTTCACCCCCAATTTCGTCACCCTGACGCCCGAACAGGCGGCGCGGGTGAACGACTATGCCGAACCGCGCTTCTTCGACCTGGTGCGCCATGCCGGAGAGACGGCGCAGCGCCACGGGCTGACGCTCGATTATACCTTCGGTTCGTCCTGGCCATCGGGCGGCGGCATGGCGATCACGCCGGAGCACGCGCTGGTGGAACTGACCATGGCGCGGACCGAGATCGCGGGTGGCGCAACGGGGCCGGTGCAGGTGCAGATCCCCGCGCGCACGCGGCGGATGGGCGCGCTGGGCATGTTCGATGCCCGCAATCGCGATCCGGCGGTGGCTGACTGGGCCGCTCGTTTCGATGCCCGCGCGCGGACGGTGGCGGTGATCGCGGTGCGCGGAACCGCGCCGCAGATGGCCGACACGTCCGCCGCCGCGCCCTTGGCCGTGCCGATCCAGCTTTCGGCCTGGAGCGACGTGGCCCGGCCCGGCGAACTCGACATGGCCAGCGCGGTGAACCTGACGGACCGGCTGAGCGAGGATGGCACGCTCGACTGGACCCCGCCCGCAGGCACCTGGCAGGTCTTCGTGTTCCGCCAGTATGCTTCCAACATGGGGGTGATGGGCGCTGCCGGGCAGGGGCCGCAGCTGGTGCTCGACCATTTCGACCGCAATGCCTTTGCCGCCCATGCCGCGCGCGTGGGCTATCCGCTGGGCGTGGCTCCCGCCGGGCTGCGGGCGACGTTCGTCGACAGCCTAGAGCTGATGCAGGACTTGCCGTGGAGCGAGCAATTCCTCGCCCGGTTTGCCGAGCTGCGCGGTTACCAGCTGACGCCTTACCTGCCGCTGCTGGTACAGCCGGGCTGGATGCAGGCGTGGAACGAACACTACTCGCCGCCCTATTTCGATGCCACGGGCAGCGACCTGGCCGAACGCGTGCGCGAGGATTACCGGCAGACCGTATCCGACCTGCTGCTCTCCGAATTCCTCCAGCCGCTGGCCGACTGGAACCATGCCCACGGGCTGCAACTGAAGTTCCAGGCGCACGGCGGCGCGCTCGATCAGATCCGCGCCTATGGCCTGTCTGACATCCCCGAGACGGAAGACCTGGTCCACAACGGCGATCCCTATTTCATGCGCCTCGCCCGCTCTGCCGCGCACCTCTACGGCCGCCCGCTGGTGTCGGCGGAAAGCCTGGTGTGGAAGGATCGCCCCTTCGACGTGACGCCTGACGAGATGCGCCAGCGGCTGGACCTGCTGTTCGCCGGCGGGGTCAACGCGGTGAATCTGCACGGCTTCGACTACAGCTATGCCGAGGAGCAATGGCCGGGCTGGCACGCCTTCCTGCCCAGTGCCTTTTCCGGCGGGTTCAGCACCATGCTGGCCGAGACCAATCCGGTCTGGCCCGCCGTGCCGCAGCTTGCCGCATATGCCGCGCGCACCCAGGCGCTGTTGCAGGCGGGTGAGGCTGTTGTGCCGGTGGCCTATTTCTACGGACGCACCGGCTATTACCTGGGCATGGAGGACGACGGGGCCGGGGATCAGGCAGCCGAACGCGGCCTGCTGGAAGCCGGGTACGACTATGACCGGATCAATCCCGACAGCCTGCTGGCAGCCTCCGTGCGCGATGGCAGGCTGATCGCCCAGGGCGGGCAGGACTATGCCGCGCTGGCGCTGCCTCCGCTCGACGGGATTTCCCCCGAAGTCGCCATGCGGATTGCCGACTTTGCCGAGGCTGGCTTGCCGGTGCTGTTCATTGGCCGCGCGCCGCAAAGGGCCATGGGCCTTGCCGATGCCACCGCGCGCGATGCGCAGGTGAGGGCAGCGATTGCGCGGGCCATGGCGGCAGGCGCGCAGGTGGTTCCGGAGGCGGCCCTGCCCGGCGCGCTGGCCGCCGCGCAGGTGCAACGCAACATCGCGCTGCCCTATGCCGATGCGGCGGGGCTGGTTTTCGTGCAACGGCGCGAGGGGGATCGCATCATCTCCTTCCTCCACAATCCGGGCGAGCAGGCGCTGGCCTTCCCGATCGGCTTGCCGGGGGTGGGCGAGGTGACGCGATGGGATGCCATGAACGATGCGATTCTGCCGGTGTCCGCACAGGCGGTGCAGGGCTGGACCATGGTGGACCTCGACCTCGCACCGGGGGCGAGCGCCATGTTCGTGCTCGATCCGGCGACTGCACCGCAGTACCGCGCCCTGCCGGTGGTGCTGGACCGGCGCGAAATGCCCGCCGAGGGCTGGCAGCTGACGGTCGACGGCCATGCCGGGCGCGAGGCGCTTGCCGCCGAATTTCCCGCCGTTTCGCTGGGCGACTGGCGCGAAAGCGATGCCTTGTCGCACTTCGCCGGAACGGGGACTTACCGGGGTTCAATCGACCTTGAAGCGGGCTGGGCGAGGCACAACGGCAGGGTCATGCTCGATCTTGGCGAGGTGCACGACATGGCGCAGGTGACCGTCAACGACATCGCATTCGCGCCGCTGGTTTCCGCGCCGTTTCGTGTCGATGTGACCTCTGCCGTGCGCGCCGGATCGAACACCATCGCCATCGCCGTATCCAACGTGCCGCAGAACGCGCTGCTTTCCGACGCGCCGGGATACCGGCGGCTCGAGGCTGTCCCGGCGGGGCTGGCGGGGCCGGTGCGGGTCGAACTGCTGGCGGGGGAATAGGGGCTTATGGGCATGGGCTGGCATCGCCGGGCGTTTGCAGCGATCGTGCTGGCCTGCACCGGCTGCGCTGCTGTGCCGCAGCCTGTTGCCGAATTGCCCCTGGCCCAGCTTCCGGCGGACGGGTGGGTCACCATGGCCGGGCTGGCGGCGGACGATATTCCCGTGGTGCTGGATTTCCGCCGCGAGTTTGCGCTGGAGCAGGTGCCGTCCAGCTTCCCGGTCAGGGTGACAGCGGACAATCGCTTTGTCCTCTACGTCAACGGACAGCGGGTGGCGAGCGGGCCATCGGCGGGCAATCCCGAGCACTGGCGCGAGGCGCGGATCGACCTGGCCCCCTATCTCGTCGCGGGCGACAACGTGGTGGCCGCCGAGGTGTGGAGCGCGGTCAAGCCGCTCGCCATTGCCGCCGACGCCACGCCCGAAGATCGCGCGCGGGCCGAGGGCGCGGCGCTGTTCACCGGCACCGCGCCGCTGTTCCAGCATTCGGTCGCCACCGGCTTCCGCCTGCGAGGCGAAGGCGAGGCTGCGCCGATCTCCACCGGCGCGGGCGGCTGGCGGGTTGCACGCGATGCCGGGCATGGCTTTGCCAACGGCTGGCGGCAGATCCGTGGCTGGTACTACGTCGCGGGCAATCCCGAGACGATCGACGCCGCCACGGCCAACTGGGACTGGGCCGGGGCGGGCGAAGCTGCAGGCACCTGGCAGGACGCCGCACCCGCACCTGCCGCCGCCGAGCGCAGTCTCGAACCCGATCGCCTGCCCCCGCAGCGGTACGCGCCTGTGCCGGCCGGGCGCGTGGTGCGCAGCGATCTGCCCGGTGGCGAGGCTTTCCCGCAAGCGCCGGTGACGATCCCCGCCCACAGCCACGTCCAGCTGCTGGTGCAGCGCGACGCGATGGTGGCCGCCTATCCGCAGCTGACCGTCTCAGGGGGAGCAGGCGCGCATATCGACCTCACCTGGTCGGAAGCGCTCTACGGGACCGGCAACATCAAGGCCGAGCGCAACCTGATCGAGGATCGCCACCAGGTGGGCATCCACGACAGTTTCGTGGCCGATGGCCAGCGCCGCACCTTCGCCCCGCTGTGGTGGCGCACCTGGCGTTACCTGGGGATCGAGGTGCAGACGGGGGACCAGCCGCTGGTGCTGGAGGGGCTGGCCGTGTTCGAAACCGGCTATCCGTTCGAACAGGTCGGCCAGTTCGCCAGCAACGATCCGCAACTGGCAACGATCTTCGACATCGGCTGGCGCACTGCGCGGATCGACGCGCACGAAACCTACATGGACACCGCCTTCTGGGAACAGCTGCAATATGTGGGCGACACGCGCTTGCAGATGCTGCTGTCCTACGCCGTGGCGGGCGATCCGCGGCTGGCCGAACAGGCCATCGACGCGATCGCGCAGACGCGGCTCGACAATGGCCTCGTCTACGGCGCGGCGCCCAGCCGCACTGGCAATGCCATCGCCACCTTTTCGCCCATGTGGGTGAACATGCTGGGCGACTGGCGGATGCAGCAGCCCGACCCGGCACCGATCCGGCGCAACCTTGGCCGGATGCGCGAGATCCTTGGCTGGTTCGACCAGTGGCAGGCGGCCAGCGGGCTGATGCGCCGGAACCCCGAATGGAACTTCATCGACTGGGTGGGGCAGCCATCGACCGACCGTGACCAGTTCCCCTCCTATGGCGGGGCAGAGGAGGAAAGCTGCCTCACCAGCCTGGTCTGGCTGGGCGCGTTCCGCGATGGCGCGCTGATCGAGCAGGACTTTGGCGATGCCGCCAACGCGGCCAGCTACCGTTCGACGGCGGCGGAAATCACCCAGGGCCTGCGCCAGCATTGCTGGAGCGAAGCGCGCGGCCTGTTTGCCGACAACCCCGATCTCGACCGCTTCAGCCAGCACGCCAATGCGCTGGCGATCCTGTACGACGTGGCCGATCCTGCCCAGGCCGATGCCATTCTGGACCGGATCATCCAGCCCGGCGGCGGGATCGACGCGCCCGAGGGCGTGACTCCGGTCAGCTACTACTTTGCCTGGTATCTGGTCCGCGCGCTCGACCATGCCGGACGCGGCGATGAGTACCTGCAATTGCTCGATACCTGGCGCGGCCTGCTGGCCATGGGCTACACCACCTGGCCCGAGGAACGGGATACGGCCACGGCCTCCACCCGCTCCGACAGCCACGCCTGGAGCGCGCATCCCACGGCGGACCTGCTGGGCGTGGTGGCGGGGATCGGCCCCGGTTCGCCGGGCTATGCCAGCCTGCGGGTGGCGCCCCACCTCAACGGGCTGGAGCGGATCGAGGCCACGGCGGCGACGCCTCAAGGGCTGGTGACGGTGCGCTACCGGGTGCAAGGCGCCATGCTCCACGCCGAGATCGAACGGCCGGGAGACTTGCCGGGCGAGTTCGTCTGGCAGGGGCGCAGCTATCCGCTCGACCGCCCCCGCTCGACCTTTGACTTGCCGCTGAACTAGGCCGGAACCGGCTGCTGCCCGCGAATGACGGCGCCGGGGCGTGCGCCGGTGGGCTGATCATGGCGGCGGATCACCTGGCCCCCGCAGATCGTCGCGGCATAGCCCGTCGCCAACTGGTCCAGCCGTCGCCCGCCGCTGGGCAGGTCGTGCCGCACCACCGGGGCGTGCAGGCGCAGCGAGGCGGTGTCGATCACGTTGACGTCCGCCTTGTAGCCCGGTGCCAGCAGGCCCCGGTCGCGCAGGCCCACGACTTCGGCAGGCCGCGCCGACAGCGCCCGCACCGCTTCGGCCAGCGACAGCCGTTCCCCCTGGCGGTCACGCGTCCAGTAGGTGAGCAGGAAGGTGGGATAGCTGGCATCGCAGATCGCGGCATAGTGCGCGCCGCCATCGCCCAGCCCGATCACCACGTCATCGCGGCGCATCAGGCCCAGCAGCACGTCCAGCTTGCCTTCGTGGTAATTGCCCAGCGCGTTGTAGAGCTTGCCTTGCCCGTCTTGCGCATCACCCAGCAGCAGGTCGTAAGCGACCGCTTCGGGCGAACGTCCCTGCGCCCGTGCCTGTGCGCCAATGCTGCTGTCCAGCGGCGGTTCGTAATTGGGCGGATCGGACAGCGGGAAGATCCAGTCCCAGTTGCGCGTCATCATCGACAGCGGATGGCCTTCGTGCGGCGGTTCCGCCAGCAGGCGTGCGCGGAAGGCGGGATCGCGCAGGTGAGCCAGCTGTTCGGCCAGCGGCAGGTCGGCAATCGCCTCGTAGCCGGGGCAGAGGCAGAAGGGGTGAGTGGACAGTTCGAACCCCATCACCATGCCGATGGGGCGCGGCAGCACTTGCGGAGCGATGGTCACGCCCCCGGCCTCAGCCGCTTCGCAGGCGTCGAGGGCCTGTTCCCACAAGGGCGGCCCGTCGTTGGCGGTGCCTAGCGTGAAGGTGGCGGGCCTGCCGCAGCTTTCGGCCACGCGCACCAGGTGCGCCATCTCGTCGGTCCAGCTCTGGAACGGGGCATCCAGCACCATTTGCAGCACGCCCGATCCTGCATCCTGCATCGCGCCGGCGATCGCCATCAGCTCGGCATCCTCGGCGGCATAGCTGGGGATCAGCTCACCCGCCTTGGTGCGGTGGATCAGCAGGCGCGAGGTGGCAAAGCCGATGGCGCCCGCTGCCAGCGCCTCGGCAGCGAGATCGCGCATCTTCTGCATGTCTTCGGGTGTGGCGGGTTCGCGCCGCGCGCCGCGTTCGCCCATGGCGTAGACGCGCAAGGGGCTGTGCGGCAGGAAGCAGGCGAGGTCGATATCGCGCGGACGGCTGGCAAGCGCGTCGAGGTATTCGGGGAAGGTTTCCCAGTCCCACGGCAGGCCTTCGGCCATCACCACGCCGGGGATGTCCTCCACCCCTTCCATCACCTTGATCAGCCGTTCGTGGTCTTCCTTGCGGCAGGGCGCGAAGCCGACCCCGCAATTGCCGGTGACCACCGTGGTGACCCCGTGCGAGGAGGAGGGCGACAGTTCTTCCGACCAGATCGCCTGCCCGTCGTAATGGGTGTGGATGTCGACAAAGCCGGGGGTGACCACCTTGCCGCTGGCATCGATCTCCTCGTCAGCCTGGCCGGTATAGCCCAGGCCGATCCAGGCGATGCGCCCGTCGCTGATGGCCAAGTCTGCCGCGTAAGGCTCGCCGCCGCTGCCATCAACCAGCGTGCCGCCGCGGATCAGGATATCGCAACGCATGGCCTATTCCGCCGCTTGCCGAAGCAGGCTGGCGTCGCCGTCGGCAGCCCAGAAGGCCCCCTCGGCATGGGTATCCAGGCTCACCGCGCCGCGTACGCCCAGCGCGGCGCGCGCTTCCTCCAGCGGCAGGTGGAAGTAGTCTTCCAGCCTGGCCAGGAACAGCGCGTCGCTTTGCTGCCCTACCTTCATGCCCTGCTGGATGCAGGAAACGGCGGTTTCCCAGACCTGCGGGTAATGCAGGATGGTGCGCACGGTGTAGCGCAGCGATCCGAAGATCTGGATCATGCTGAGTTCGGCCGCCAGTTCGGGGTTGCGGATGTGCTTGAACACGTTGGTGAGGCGATACCAGTATGGCACCAGTTCGCCCATGAAGTTGAACCCGCCGCCGCACAGGATGTGTTCGAAATCGTGCGTCTGGCCCGATCGCAGGTTGTAGAAATCGAGCTGCGACTTCGGCTCGCTCCAGGGCACGATCTGGATCTCGTAATCGCCCTCGGTGATCCACTGGTAGAAGATGCCGCCCAGCGATCCCGGCGCGTACTGCGCGAAATCCTCGATCTTGTAGGTCGAATAGTGGCCTTCGCTGAACCAGGCATCCAGCGCGGGGTTTTCCTTGCGCTCCTGCGTGATCATGTCCTCGATCGCGGCATGGTCGCGCAGTTCCTCGAGGATGGGCAGGAACTCCCACATCTCTGCCGGAGGGGGCTTGTCCGGCCCGTTGCGGCGCAAGAGGATCATCGCCAGCCATTCGCGCAGGCGCGGATTGTTGAGGTACTTGGAGGAGGAGACCAGCACGCTGCTGGGCGTTTCCACGGGCATCACTCCGCGCGCGAGGTAGGGAATATCGTCAGTCATGGCATCCTCCGGTGGCGGCCTGTTTGCCAGTGCCGCGGTATTTTCTGGCTAGGTGATCAGGGGCGCCAGCGTTCCCATCTGGCCGTTGCACCAGCCCAGGATCTCCGTCTCGCCCGAAGCGATCACGTCGGTCACTTCGCCCACCAGGATATCGTGGGTGCCGTATCCCAGCCGTTCGGCAATGCGGCAGAAGATGCTGGCGGGCGCATCTTCGATATACCATTCGCCATCGCGCCTTTGCCAGCCGGGCAGCTGGAACCGCTCGGCCCGGCGGGCTGGCCCGGCGAAGGGGGCAAGGTGATCGCTGGTGCTGGGGTGCAGCAGGTTGATGCAGAAGCGGCCCGAACGGATGATCGCATCATGGCTCGATCCCGAACGGTTGATCGCCACCGCCATGGCGCAAGGCTCCAGCGCCACCGGCATGATCGCGGACATGGCCAGCCCCACCGGGTCGCCGCTGTCGGGATCGGTCCCGGTGACGATGCCCACCGGCGCGGGCATGAACCGCAGTACACCCTTCAGCGCGGTCGCGATCGCATCCTGCTCGCTGTCAGCCCTGGTGGTCAAAGACCGGTTCATCCTCTGCGTCATTTGCGTAATGCAATTGATTTGTGAATACGCAAAGTGCCGCCTCAAGGCAAGTTCAATGCGTGATAACGATGGCGTTACGCCTGTCTCAGAACTGAATCTGCATTGACGATGCATTGCCGGAGGGACTAGGTGGCAAACCAAACGCGCTTGGGAGAAAATCATGGCTCACTACGGTATGGACGGGAAAGTCGCACTGGTCACCGGCGGCAGCGGCGGCATCGGCCGGGCAACTGCGCTGGCCTTCGCCCGCTCGGGCGCGGCGGTGATGGTGGCCGACGTGAAGGACGATGACGGCGCCGAAACCGTCGCCATGATCGCCGCGCTGGGCGGCAAGGTGGCCTATGTCCGTTGCGACGTCAGCGATGGTGACCAGATCAAGGCGATGGTCGCCGCCACGGTGAAGGAATTCGGGCGGCTGGACGCGGCCTTCAACAATGCCGGCATCAACGTGCTGGGCGCGGACGAATACCAGGACGAGGTGTGGGATCGCGCGATCGGCATCAACCTTACCGGCGTGATGCGCTGTATGCGCGAGGAAGCCGAAGTGATGCTGGCGCAGGGTGGCGGCGCCATCGTCAACACGTCCTCGATCAACGGGATCGTCGGAAATCCCGGCCAGCCGGCCTATACCGCGTCCAAGCACGGCGTGGTGGGGCTGACGCGGCACGGCGCGTTGCGCTGGGCGAAGGCGGGCATCCGCGTGAACGCGGTCTGCCCCGGCGTGATCCGCACCCCGATGACCGATCCGCTGGTGGCCAATCCGGAAATGAAGCAGCTGATCGATTCGATGACGCCGATGGGCCGCATGGGCGAAGCCGACGAGATTGCCGAGGCGGTGGTCTGGCTGTGTTCGGATGCGTCGAGCTTCGTCACCGGCCATCCGCTGGTGATCGACGGCGGCGCGACTGCCTTCTGATCGACCCTAGTCGGAAGCTGCCTCTATCTGGCGGCGAGTGATCTTGGCCATGCGCGCGTTGTACTTCACCGTACGCGCGGCGATCGACGTTTCCACGTGATGCACGCCGGGCATGGCCAGGATCTGGTCCGATGCCGTCGTCACCAGTTCGTCGAGGTCGTGGAACAGGCACATGGCGAGGATGTTGAATTCGCCCATGGTGATCAGCACGGCGTTGATCAGCGACAGCTGACCGATCTCTTCGGCAATCTCGCGCACCTTGCCCACGTCCACCCGCGCGCTGATGAAGGCGAGCCGCGATCGTTCCGCCATCTCGAAGCTACTGATGGCGGTGAAGGCGATCAGGCCATCCTGCTGCAACCGCTTGATGCGGCCGCGCACGGTGCCTTCGGTCACGCCCAGCTCGCCGGCGATCTTGCGGTTGGACACGCGGGCATCGCGGGCCAGCACCTGGATCAGCTGGCGGTCAAGCTCGTCGAGTTGGGTCTGGGCCACGGTCAGTCCTGCTTCTCTATCGGGGCAACGTCGAACTGGTACTTGACGATGTCGACCACGATCGACGGGGCCAGCGAGCTGATCCCGCGAACCTGCGAAACCTTGTCGAGCAACAGGTGCTGCAATTCATCGAACTCGCGCAGCGCCACCAAGGCGTCGATGTCATACCGCCCGGTGACCAGATGCACGGCGAAGATCTCCGGAAATTCGGCCAGCGCCGCAGCCACTTCCGAAGCCGGGCGCCCGTCTACCGAAATCGCCAGCTTCATCAGGAAATCGAAGCCGTGGGCCGAAAAGTCCGACACCGCGACCACGCGCATCTGGTCCGAATCCTCCAGCCGCTTGATGCGCGAGGAAACGGTGGTGGCGGTCAGCCCCAGTTCCTCGGCAATCTGCTGGTTGGTGGCGCGACCGTTCAGGCGCAACTGCTCCACGATCGCGTGGTCGGTGGCGTCGAATGTCGGAGTTAGCCCCATCATACCTTCCTGTTCGTGCGCTGACCCTGCTTGGCAAGTGTCAGCCGGTCAAGCGGTGCCCCGGCGTCGTCCCCAATCCGGCGGGCAGGGCCTTGCTGCGGCGCTCAATCGCCTGTCAGCCCATGGTTCAGCGCAGTCCCCGCCTCGGCCATGATCGGCAGGGCATCGGGAACGGCCTGGAACATGCTGAAGAAGCCATGGATCATGCCGGGCGCAACGATTGTCTGCACCGTTACCGCAGCATGACGCAAGGCTTCGGCATAGGCCAGCCCTTCATCGTGCAGGGGATCGTATTCGGCCACCACCACGGTTGCAGGCGGCAGGTCGGCCAGGTCGGTGCGGTTGGCCAGGACTGCCAGCGGGGCCTGCTCCGGCGCGGTGTCACCCAGGTAGTGATCCCAGAACCAGTGCATCATGTCGGTGGAGAGGAAGTTTCCGCCGCCGCCGTTGTCGCGATAGGATTGCCGATCGAAGTCCATGTCGGTGACAGGGTAGATCAGCAGCTGGTGGCGCAGCCGCGGCCCGTCGCGATCGCGTGCGACAATGGCCACGGCAGCGGCAAGATTGCCGCCCGCGCTGTCCCCTGCAACCGCCAGCCGGGCACTAT
>JAGREI010000175.1 GCA_020446625.1 Erythrobacter sp. | reverse complement strand
CTTTTTCATGTCAGAATTTGGGCCGCAACCGGACAGATAGCAAATGGCGAAACCTTCTCAGCAAGCCGCCATTGAATTCATGGGATGCCAAGCACTGCCCGCACCTCGGACCACGACACGAGTTTGAAGTTCTGCGCGTTCGGCCGGTTCTGGCCGTCCTGCGCAACGAACAGGCCTTGGGGGTATTCTGCGCCGAAGTTGCCGGTAACTAGGTCAATCCCGTCAGTTTCTTCGGTCGCACCGAAGGTTCCGGCTGCCACGCGAAAGCGGCCGACCGCTGCCATGCCGGGCAGGCGGAACACCGCGTAGGCGTTGTCACCTTGGCTCGAGGCGATAAGGTATCCGGCATCCTGCCCCTCCGCCGCCAGTGCCAGCCCCTCGACATCGGCGACGAGGTAGCGGTTGTCGACAGCAGCTACCAGGTCGCCTGCCGGATGACCCGGAGCAAAGCGCCAGATCCCGGCGTTTTCCTCGGCCACGTAGAGCGTGCCGTCGCGGTCATCGACCACGCAGCCTTCGGCCTGGGTCGGCACGCTGAACACGCGCCCGGCGGCAGCTGTCGGAACGCCGTCGACCCCGAGAAGATATTCATGCACGCGGCCTTCCTTGAGCACCGAATAGGCGCGCAGTTCGCCGCCGGTCAGGCCGAGGCACAGGCCATAGCCTTCGCCTGATCCGCCCGGCACGCGGCCCAACGGTGCCAGCGTGCCCGCGCGGGTATCGAGCAGGTAAACCTGCAAGGCTGCCTCGGTCAGGTCGTTGCGATCGCTCGCCACCACGACAACGCGCCCGTCAGCCAGTTCGCGCAGGTCGACGTTGTTGACCGCGCCGGCGTCGACAAAGCTGCGCACCCCTCCGTCGAGGCCGTAGACATAAAGGCCCGCCCGCTTGTCGGTGGCCACGATCAGGCTGGCAGCAGGGTCAGCCGCATTGCGCCAGATCGCCGGATCGTCCGCTGCGTCCGCATCGGCCGTGCCAACCGGAGCAGTCTCGCCTGTGGCCGTCACGGCCACGGGCGGCAGCCCGACCGGCGCCGTGGTGCAGGCGGAGGCCAGTCCCCCCAGCACCAGCGCCGCCAACCGGACTCCCGCCCCCCGCGGCATCAGAAGGTCACCCGCGCGCCGAACTTCACGGTCGAGCCGTATTCCTCGTACTGCAACAGCCGCTGGCGGCTGCCGTAGTCCTGATAGGCGAAGTAGCGGGCATTGTTGACGTTGACCCATTCGGCGAACAGCCGGACGTTGTCGGTCACCGCAAAACGTGCCGTCAGGTCGAGCTGGAAATGGTCATCGACATAGCGATCGGTCGAGGCATCGCTGCCTAATTCATCGAGATAGCGGCTGCGATAGGTCCCGGCGGCACGGAATTCGAACGGTCCGGATTCGTAGCCGATCGACAGGTTGCCGGTGTGGCGCGACGAGGCCGGGAGCGCGATCTCGCGTGGCTGCGTGATGTCACCATCGGTCAGCACCGTGCCGCTGGCATCGGTGAAGGTATAGTTCGCCTGGACCAGCAACCCGTCGAACGGTGCGGGCAGGAAGTCGAACTGCTGGCTCGCGCTTACCTCGATACCGAAGACTTCGGCGGTGTCGCCGTTGATCGCGCGGGTGAGCTGTTCGTAGGCAATGCCCTGGAACACGCCGTCCTGCTGGATCGTCTGGTCAACGATGAAGTTGTCGACCGACTTGTAGAATAGTCCCAGGGACACCGCACCGTTGCCGGAGAAGTAGTATTCGACGGCCGCATCGGCGTTCCACGCGCGGTAGGGCACCAGGTCGGGATTGCCGAATTCGGCTTCCAGGTCGTCGTTGATGGTGAAACGCGGGGCCAGGCGCGACAGCTTGGGCCGCACCAGGCTGCGATAGCCTGCCAGGCGCAGGACGAGGTTTTGCTCGGGCTCGAACCGCAGAGTGAAGCTGGGCAGCCAGTCGGTGTAGCTGCGGTCGAAGGTGACGGGCACCACGTCGGTCACGTCGTCGCCATCGTCCACAACCAGCTGCCCCGCCAGCTGCACTTCGGTGCGTTCGGCACGCAGGCCGCCGACGATCCGCAGGGTGTCGCTGGAATAGCGGCCCAGCAGGTAACCGGCGTAGACATCTTCCTGGCTGTCATAGTCGCTCGGCAGCGACAGCAGGTCGGTCTCGTAAGGATCGATTTCGAAATTGGCGCGATTGGCGAGGAAGAAGTCCGCCGGCGCAGTGAAATCGGCCACCGGGCCCATGTCCAGGAGGCGGTAGGTCTGCGACCCCAGCACGTTGGCGAGGGTGAGATCGCCGTCATAGTCGCCGTAGAATTCACCGTTGAAATCGTAGCCCTTGTCGCGCCAGCGCAGCTTGAAGCCGCTTTGCACGGTGAAGTCGCCGCCCGAAGTGGCCCATGTCCGGCCCAGGTCGCCGCGAAGGGCGAATTCCTCGTCGACGCTGTCGCTCAGCGTGGTCAGCTCGACCCGGTTGAAGCCGTAGTTGGCAGGATCGAGGAAGTCGGTCGTATTGCCCGACGCGGTGAACAGTACGAGCCGCGGATCGGAATAGTCCATGTTGATGTCCAGCCCGTCACCATCGAACCGGGCCCGGAACCGCATCGGATCTACCGAGAAGTCTTCCCGCTCGCTCGACCGGGCCCAGCTGGCCGAACCGCGTGCCAGCCATTCGCCGTCGTCATGGTCGAAGCCGGCCTGCAGCGACGCGATGCGTTGGCGTTCGAAGCGGTCCTTCAGGTCGCGGCGCACTTCAATGCGGCCGTCGGCATCAGTGAAGAATGCGCTGTCGGCATCGCCGGAAGCCGGGTCTTCGTTGAAGATCAGCGTGGTGCGACGGCGGTATTCGTGATCGTCGAACTGGCTGAAATTGCCGCGCAGGAACACCATGGTGTCCGGCGTGGCGCGATAGTCGAAGTTCAGCGTTCCGCTAAGCCGTTCGCGGGTCACGTCGTAATCGCGGTATTCCACTTCCTCGGCGAAGACCACGCCGCCGGCGGTGTTCCAGTCGGCGGCCTCGATGTTGTCGGTCTCGAATTCGCGCTGGTAGTAGCTGATGCCGCCCGAGACACCGAAATTGTCAGACAGGCGGGTGGCGAAGTCCAGTCCGACCTTGGGCGTTACCGTGCCGACATAATCGTTGTAGCTGCCTTCTACCCGCAGCGTCAGCAGGTCGCGGCGGCGGTTGAAAGCGCTGGTGGTGTTGATCTCGATCGAAGCGCCGATGGTGTCGCCGTCCATGTCCGGGGTGAGCGACTTGATCACTTCGATCGATTCGATGATGTCGGACGAGATCACGTCGAGCGCGACCGAGCGCACGTCGCTTTCGGGGGCCGGCAGGCGCACCCCGTTGAGCGAGGTGGCGTTGAGTTCCGGATCGAGCCCGCGCACCGAGACGAAGCGGCCTTCGCCCTGGTCGTTCAGCACGTTGATGCCGGGCAGGCGGCGCAGGCTCTCGGCAACGTTCTGGTCAGGGAACTGTCCGATCGCGTCGCGGGTCAGCACGTCAGTGATTCCGTCTGCGGCATATTCGCGGCTGAGCGCGTTCGACTGGTTGGCGGCCTGGCCGATCACAAGGATCGCGCTGTCGCCGCCCATGGTGAAGTTGGCAGTGACGGTGCCGTCCTGCGGCACGGTGACCATGCGCGATACGGTGGCTGCACCGACGTAACGGACCTGCACCTCGTAAGTCCCGGCGGGCAGGTCGGCGATGCGATAGGAGCCATCGATACCAGTCGCGGTTTCGCGGCCAAGCGCGGGAATGCTGACCACCGCCGATTGCAGCGCGACCGTTTCCGACGCGTCGCTGACCTGGCCGTCCAGATCGCCGGCTTGGGCAGTAACCGCAGACATCGCGAGCACAGAAACGCTCGCGGCAGTGAGCAGGCGAAACTTCGACATTGCATGATCCTCCGTGGGTGAACGGAGGCCCCGCTAGGCAGGCAGAATGTCAGCTTCGCGTCGGGAAGATGGCATCTGGGTTACACTGTGAAAGTGGAGCAAAGATGCCACAGGCGCGCAAGGACCGTACGGAATTGAGGCGATCGGTCGCACCGGCGACATTCTCTCCGGGGAACTGCACCCTCGGTTGCCAAAGCTCAAGTTGGCGCGGCTAGCACTCCTCCAGCGCAGCCTTCATGGGTAGATAATCGGTTTGCATATTGGATCCTGGAATGTCCTGAGTCTCGGCAAATGCATCGAATATCGCCACTGCAGTGCGCAAATTGGCACAAGAGGAAATGTGAGCACCGGCCTGCTCCTGCACCGTGGCGGCTTCGTGAAGGCGCACAGCATGACGCATCCTTGCTCCGGCTACGTCTCCTGCTGCAGCCAGAGTGCTTTCGCTAGCTGACAGTGCCTCTTCGACCAGACGCAGCGCACCAGGTCGATCTCCTTCGTGAGCATGCAACCACGCGCTCTTGAGAGCAAAGGCAGAAAATAGCGCTCGGGCGCTGACATCGTCAGGACTGTCGGTCAAAGCCTGACGCATCAGGTCAAGGCCTTCGCTTGCAAGGTCCTCGCCGACCGCGAAATTCTCGCGGAGTATTTCCACCTGCAGCAAGTAAAGCAGGCTGACCGCCAACTGCCCTCTGGCGGTGGGGGTTTGTTCTTCGCGATGGATTCTCCGGTGGATTTCGACAGCCGCTGACAGCAAGGGCGCTGCCCGGTCGAAGTCGACTCCCGTACTGGCATAAACTCGTCCCTGCATTTCGTAGCTGCCGGCCAGCACTTCGGCATAGGGCCCGCCCAATCTCGGGTCCTCTGGCAAGCCCTCAAGCAGGTCAATTGCCCGTTCGTAGGTCGCGATCGCACCTGCAAAGTCGTTCTGCCAGCTTTGGGCTTCGCCAAGTTGGTTGTGGGCTTCGGCCAGATACGCAGTGCTTTCCGCATCAAGGTCGAGATCGTCCAATAGGCCAATTGCTTCGCTGGCCAGAGTGGCGGCTCGCTCGCTGTCGCCGGTGGCGTATAGCGCTTCTCGCGACAAGCTCGACAATGCCGCCGAGAGTGCCACCCTCACTTCCACTTCAGCGGGATATTCGGCGTGCAAGTCGCGCAACAAGTTCAGTCCTGTTTCCGCAAGATCGCGACCTTCGGCGAGCCGACCGAGCGACTCCGAGCTGAAACTGCCCGTTACCTCACTGAGCCGCAGGTAGCCGCGGGCCGCTTCGAGCCGAACTTCCAAAGGCGCATCGGGATCTGCTGCGAGGCTGTCGAGGTAGACCAGCGCTTCGCTCGCCAGGCGTTCGCGGGCCACCTCGGAACCGGGTACGCGGGCGATCTCGTCGTAGATGTCGAACAACATGGTGCCGGCAAGTTCACGCACTTGCTCATAGCGTGCCTCGGCCTCGTTACGGGCGATTAGTGCCTCACTCCAGCTCCACCCGACCGAGCAAACGCCGAAGGTGATAGCTAGCGCCAGCGCGGGATTGCGGACCAGCCACTTGCGCGCAGCGTAGGTGGTGCCAGATCCGTATGCTTCTACGGGTACACGGTCCCGATAACGCTGCACGTCGTCGGACAGTTGGCTGATGGATTGGTAGCGATCCTCCGGCGCAGCCGCCAACGCCTTGTTGGCGATGGCCTGCAATTCCCTTGGTCGCGGTTTCGGCACCAGCAAGTTCAGCAAACGTCCGGCTGAATAAATGTCGGAGAGAGTCGTGGCGGGTTCGCCGCGCATCCGTTCGGGGGCAGCATAGCCCGGGGTCATGGTGAGATGGCGAAGTGGCCGACCGTCCCCGGCTTCGGCGCCGACACGTTCTTCGCCGTCAGGCAAAGCGATGCCGAAGTCGATCAGCTTGGGCTCGCCATTGGCAGTCACAAGAATGTTGCCGGGTGACAGGTCGCGATGGATCACAAGATGGCGGTGCGCATGCGCGACTGCTGCACAAACCTGGCAGAACAGCGCCAGTCGGGCATCGAGCTCGGGCGCATCCTGCTCTAGCCACTCCCCCAGCGGCACGCCGTCCACCTTCTCCATGACGATATAGGGCTGGCCGTCCTCGGTATCTCCGCCATCATAGAGCCGCGCGATATGCGGATGAGTGAATTGCGCCAGCAGTTGCCGTTCGCGCACAAAGCGTTCGGTCAGCTTGTCGGACAACATGCCCGGCTTGATCAGCTTGATCGCCACCTCATGCTCGAAATCTCCCCGGTCACGCCGCGCGGCAAAAACCGAACCCATGCCGCCGGCGCCGATCTGGCCGGTCAGCCGGTATGCGCCGATGCGTTCGGGCGGGTCGGGGATGTTCGCTTCGTCAACCGCACCGCCGGTGCGCAACAGGTTGGTACGATCGGCTTCTAGCAGGCGTGTGACTCGTTCATGCAGCAGGGTGTCCTGCGCCACCTGTTCCGCCAGCCATTTGCCCCGCTCGGCTTCGTCCATGTCCAGCATGGCATCGAACAGTTCGAGCGCCCGGCGTTCGAGCTCGATGTCAGACATTGTCGATAGGTTGCGTGAGGGCGTCAGCCAGCCACGCCCGCGCCAATTGCCAGCGTCGCTTCACCGTCGGCTCCGACCACCCGGTAACCACCGCGATCTCGGGCACGGTCATACCGCCGAAATAGCGCATCTCCACGATCTCCATCAGCTTGGGGTCGATTGCCTCCAACCTGATTAGCGCGGAATTGAGCAAGGCCAGATCAATCGGCCCTTCACCCTGGATGCGGGTGTTCAGTTCGACCTTGCGATGATCGCGCTTGGCCGCCGACCGGGAACGCGCATGATCGACCAGTACATTGCGCATCAGGCGCGATGCGAGCGCGATGAAGTGTGCCCGACCGGCCAGCGCCGGTTGCTCGATCCGCAGGATTTTCTCCACGGCGTCGTTGATCAGGTCGTGCGTCGACAGTGACGAACCCGCTTCACGCCGCAACCGCGCGGCAGCGATCTGCTGCAATTCGGGCAACAGCCGTGCGATCACCCGGTCACGGGCAGAGGCGTCACCGCTGCCCCAGTCAACGATCAGCATTTCGGTATTCTTCACCGACATTGCCCCTGATCCCGCTGCTTCGTGGTCCCAGTGTTCCGACTTCGAAGGCACAAGTCAAAGCTATTCAAACACCTGTCCGGCAGCGGCCCACCTTGTTCAGAGCGAGAAAAATGAATCCTCCGCTGATCCGGATTGCCGATTTCTGCCGCTTTAGGGGGTGAAGAGCAATTCTGCTCCGATCAGGGGGAATATCACTGATGGCGTTCGCAGCTTCCAGCAACCGGATTTCCAACCGCAACTTGCTGCTTACTTCCAGCCTGATCGCAATGGCGATGGGCATCAGCTTGCCCGCGCAGGCGCAGCAGACGGTCCCCGGCACAAGCGCCAACTGTCCGGTCGACATGAGCGGCGAGGCCGTGTGCGAGGGCGATCTGGAAGACGGTATTTCCAGCCACGGCGCGACGCCTTCGTTCGGCACACTGACGGTGCGAAACGCCAATGGGCCTATTGCGCCCAATGGATATTTCGGCGTCGGCGTTGTGAAGAACGACCGCGATATCACCATCAACCTGGCTGACGACCTGGTTATCAATGTCTTCGACGATCCCGGCATTGCCGGTGTGGCGCAGGGCCTGATCGCGGTAGTCGACCAGGGTTTCGACCTGACAATCGACACCGGCGCGGACATTACCGCCAACGGCAATGGCAGCTTCGGGCTGGGGATCGAAGCTGTGGTTTCCAACGGTGACGGCAACCTGACCTTGACCAATCGCGGCACAATCGACGCCTTCACCAGCTTCGAATCCGCCGTGGCGATTCAGACCCGGCAGCAGAACTCGACCGGCGACATCCTCATCAACAATAGTGGCGACCTGTCGGCCAATTCGGGCGGTGCGGGCGAACGCAACCTGGTGACCGCCGGCATCCTTGCCCGCCACGACAACGGCGGCGGCGATATCGGCATTACCAACAGCGGCGCGATCAGTGTTTCCTCGACCACCACGGACACCGATTTCAACGGCATCGCAGCGGGAATCGTCACCAACAGCTTTGTCGGAGCGAACGAGACCAACATCGAGAACTCGGGCGCTATCACGGCTACCGGGCAGGCGGTGCACGGCATCGTCGGCTTTGCCAGCAACGACAGCATGACCGATTTCGCTGTTGTCAGCGTGGAAAACTCAGGCACCCTATCGATCGACGGCACCGACAACTACGGGATACTTGTTCAAAGCGCAGGGACCGAGGTTCTCTCAAGTGTCGCCAATGTAGCCGATATCACCATGGCGAACGGCGCCAACTCGAACGGCATCTTCGCCCTGACACGTGCGCAGAGCGGTGGTGCCAGCGTAAGCAACGAAGGCGATATTTCCGGAACTGGCACATTGTTGCGAGGGATCGGCATCTCCAGCTTCAATGCCCCACCAGGCGGCACTTACGATTTCCTGCTCTTCAATGATGGCAACATCACGCTCGATGCCGCCCATGCTCTGGGAATCACTGTGTTCGCCACTCGTGAGGACTTGACTTATGCCAGCGTTGTCAACCGGGGCGACCTCGACCTATCGGCGGCGACCAACGACCTGTCGAACGGCATCAGTGTCAACCTCAACGCGGTCGATCCCAACGCCGGCGGAGCAGTCGGTAGCAACCGTGCCATCGTGTACAACGCCGGTGACATCTCCATGGGTGCGGGTCGCGCGCTGTTCCTGATCGCCGACGACATCACTGCCACCAATGAGGGCGTGATCACGGTCGCGAACGGCACCGGGATTCTCGCGCAGGACTTCACCGAACTGGCGCTGACCAACTCCGGCAGCATTACCACCACCGGCGCCAACAGCGACGGGATCGTGGTCGATGCGAGCGATGCGGACGACTGGCAGGTACTGGTCACCGACACCGGCTCGGTTGCGGTCAGCGGCATGGACAGCCTGGGTATCCATGTGCTCGGCACGACGGCCGACTATGACCAGACGCTGATCCAGGAGACCACCGCGCGGGCAACCGTCCGCAAGGCCCAGATCGCCGATCGGGCCATGGCTGCTGTTACGGCCTTCATTACCTCGAGCATACCTGGCAGCGGCTTGCACGGTCTGGCCGGTGCCAGCGGCGCGCCGGTGCCAATGGCGGGGATCGGCAGCGGACAAAGCGTGGTCGTCAACGGCACCGTCCGTTCCGACGGCGGAGGCGGGGCCATCCGCAGCGAGGGGGCCTTGCGGGTCGGAGTGGCCGAGCCAGGTGCGGTGATCGCCACCACCGGCGATGACGCTCCGGTGATCTCTGCGGAAGGTGCGCTTTTCCTCAATGCCAGCGACGCGCTGTCACTCAGCAGCATGGGCGACAATTCTTCGCTGTTCAGCCTTGGCGGTGGCGGTAACAGCACCGGCTGGGTGCAGGCAGTAGATCTGAAGGCCAGCACAACAGGCGACAATTCGCACGGCTTCGCGCTCGATTCGGGTGGCGGCGACAGTGTCGGCGTGTTCGAGGTTTACGCCCGCGACACCGCGAGTTCCTCGATCGCGACCAGCGGCGACGGATCGGATGCAGTGCGCTTCGTGACAAACGGTGGATCGACCTTCACCGGTATCGTCGAGCATACCGATGTTGCAACCTCTGGCGCGGGTTCGCTCGGCTTCAACCTTGACCTGGGCGAAACCAGTTCCGCTAGCCTGGTGCTATTTCACAGCGACGTAAGCACTGGCGGCGCAGGCAGCGATGCCGTGCATCTGGGCATCGGCGACAGCAGCGATGCCCAGCTGCTGGTGGATGGGTCCAGCATCTCTACGATAGGCGATGGCAGCGACGCGATCGACGCGCCGCAGGTGGCGAACGGCTCGATCGGCAACGCCGTTATCATCGACAGCGACATTTCAACCGAGGGCGACGGTGCACGCGGTTTCGTGTTCGGTGAACTGGGCGGCAACACATCCAGCCGCACTGCCTTCATCGCCGACAGCAGCTTTACCACTGGTGGTGACGGTTCGACTGCGCTGTTGTTTGGCACTTTTGGTGAAAATTCGAGCAGCACGACCAACATCTACGACACCACTATCACTACTGCCGGGAGCAACGCGCGCGGAATTGACCATGCGTTTTCTGGCGACGGAAGCGCCGCAGAAATCACCTTTGACGGGGTCACGGTGAACACGACCGGCGTGACTGACGCCGGAGCCATCGTGATCGGTGGCCTGATGAATGGCGATTCGGCATTTTCCGTCGAGCTGGCCAATCTTGGTCTTTCGACAACGGGAACGGATTCCGATGGGCTGTTTATCGGCGGCGGAGGATTTGACAGTTCGCTGTTCGGCTTCGGTGTCGCTGACAGCACGATTTCCACCGAGGGCAGCGGTTCGCGCGCGCTGTTTGTTCAACAGTTTGTCGCGGGCGATGGCAGCACGTCGGTTGGCGGGATGCTGAACGTCACCGTCGACACCCAAGGTGCCAATGCCCACGGTGTATGGCTCGGCGCCAGCTTCGACGGTTCGATGGTGAACTCCAGCACCGCCTTCGACGTCGCCAATCTCGATGTGACCACCCAGGGCGATGGCGCGCGCGGGTTCTACTTTGCCGGACTTTCGGGCGAAATGACCGACAGCGATCTCACGCTGAACGTGCAGAACAGTGTGTTTGCGACCGCAGGTGACGACGCCATCGGCTTCGAACTCGGCGGAACGGCAGGTGCTGTGACCAATTCCGAGAGCGTGGTTGTGCTGGCCAATCTCGATATCACCACGGCGGGTGAAGGTGCGCATGGTCTGGTGATCGGTCCCAACCTCGACGACTTCGGCACCACGGACGACTTCGCCTATGACGATATTGCCGTGACGACGAGCGGTGCAGGTGCCCATGCCCTGTACCTGCGCGACGGCGCGCAGTTCAGCGTGACCGTGGACAACAGCATTTCGCTCGACGCGACCGGGGCAGGCTCGGTCGAAGCCTATGTCGGTGATGCTGCCGAACTGGCGATCCTCAGCGGCGCCTTGCAACGTGCGGACATGACCTTTGCCAGCGTGCTGCTCGAAGGTGGCATCCTGTCTGGCAATGGCGCTGTCGGCTCTGTGACTTCGCTGGGCGGAACAGTGGCAGCAGGCAACTCAATCGGCACCCTGACTGTCAACGGCGACCTCGTGCTCGATGCCAGCTCGGTGTTCGAGGTCGAGGTCGACGACATGGGCAACAGCGATCTGGTGATCGTCAACGGCCTGGTCACCCTTGGCGGCGCGACCCTGGACGTGGTGGAAATGGGTACCTTCGCCGGAGCCAACCCATTCGAATACATCATCATCGACAACGACGCTGCCGACGCCGTGAACGGCACCTTCGGTACGCTGCTGAACGACTACGCCTTCCTCACGCCGACTGTCAGCTACACCGGCGGCGACGGCAATGATGTGCTGCTGACGCTGACGCCGAACAATGCGCCCAACGGTGGCTGCGATATCAATGTCCCGGTGAATGGCGATACCGTGACCTGTCGTCCGGGCGTCGGCAGTCCCGATCCGCTCGGAGTCAAGAATGCTGATGCGGACGATGTCGTACTCATCATCGAGGCGGGCGCAGGAGTAGTGAATAATGATGCGGGTGGCGACGTCATTGTACTGGGCGAGCGGGCAGACATCCGGATTGGCGAAGGCGCGACCGTCATCAACAACAGCAATACGGCCTCTGCGAGTTTGATCGGAGCCGATAGCGGCAGCACGATCAATGTCGGGCCCAACGCCGTGTTGCGCCATG
The DNA here is from genome assembly GCA_020446625.1 of Erythrobacter sp. GTDB lineage: Bacteria > Pseudomonadota > Alphaproteobacteria > Sphingomonadales > Sphingomonadaceae > Alteraurantiacibacter. Next base: position 10,181 of record JAGREI010000175.1, on the reverse strand, counting down.
CCGGTTCCGACGGAACTCAGAACTTCGCCGCCTTTGCCCTGGTCTTGCAAGACGACGTTACGGTAACTTTCGAAGCGGGCTCGTCTCTCGTTACAACCGGTAACACGGCGCGCGCGGTAGACCTCGACAATGACGGCACGGTGATCCTGCGCAGTGGATCGTCAATCTCTACGTCAGGCACGAATGCAAGTCAGGCAATTGCCAACCAGAGCGGCGAGCGTCGCATGTCCGTGTTGGTCGAGGATGGCGCGTCGGTTCGTGCCGAACAGGACGAGGCTATCCTCCTGCAGGACGGCACCGTAACCATCAGCGGCATTGTATCCTCCGGCGCTTCGAACGCGCTTCGCGTACGGGGACCTTTCGCCTCAACCTTGCTTGTCGAATCGACTGCAAATGTCTTCTCCGATGATGCCACGGCAATCGTCGGAGAAGGCGGAATTCAGAACCTTACCGTCGCCGGTTCAGTTTCCGGGGGAGCCGGCACGGCCATCACCCTCGGTGGCGATAACGACCGCCTCGAACTGCAGGCAGGTTTCGATATCACCGGGCTGGTGGACGGCGAAGCGGGCATCGACATGTTCGTGCTGGGCGGTTCGGAAGAATTCAGCTTCGATGTCGGCTTACTGGACGGCGACGGCACGGCAGATGCAGGCGAGCAGTACCTGGGCTTCAGCGACTTCCGCAAGGAAGGCAGCTCCACCGTCACACTGACCGGCACCAACACCGAAGTTGCCACACTGGGCATCCTCGAAGGTGTACTGCTGGCCAATGCCGCCATGCGCGATACCTCCGTTGCGCTCGCCCCGGGCGCGCGGCTGGGCGGTACCGGCACAATCGGTTCGCTCACCAGTACCGCCGGTATTGTCGCCCCCGGCAATTCCATCGGCACCCTGACCGTAAACGGCGATCTGGTGTTCGACGCCAACACCGTCTTCGAAGTGGAAGTCGACGACCAGGGCAATTCCGACAAGCTGGTGGTGCTCGGCACCGTCACGCTGGGCGGCGCGACGCTCGACGTGGTCGAGATGGGCACCTTCGCCGGCAGCAATCCGTTCAACTACGTGATCATCGACAACGATGCGGCTGACGCCGTGAACGGCACGTTCGGCACCGTGCAGAACGACTTCGCCTTCCTGACGCCGAGCGTGAACTATGCCGGTGGTGACGGCAACGACGTGGAACTGATCCTGACGCCGAATGGCGGTACGCCGACCCCCACGCCGACACCGACGCCGACGCCTACTCCAACTCCTACTCCCACCCCGACGCCTACGCCGACCCCGATCCAGTCAGGCACGGGCCTGTTCCCCACGGCGGCGACCACCTACAACCAGCTCGGCTCGGCCACGCGGCTCGACAACCTGCCGATCGACGGCGGGGATGCCGAGGTTGTCTACATGGAGATGCTGTTCGCCACCACGCCGGAGGCACTGATCGGGTTCGACACGGCTTCGGGCGAAGTCTATGCAACCATGCTGGCCGAGCAGGCCGACCAAGGCCTCGGCAACACCCGCCGCCTGTTGGCCCGGGCAAACGAGCGAACCGGCGAAGGCTGGGGTATTTGGGGCGGCTTCCAGGCGCGCTCGGCCAATGTCGATGGTGACGGCAACGCCGCCGATGCCGATTTCGACAATGTCGGTGCCGAACTGGGCCTCGACTATCGCGGTCCGCGCAACCTGTGGGCGCTAGGCGCCGCGGTGCGCTGGAACAGCGGCGACGTGGCCATCGACGACCGACTGAGTGTGGCAGATACCGAGAACTGGTCGGTCGGCGGCTATGTCCGGTACGGCACCGGTCACCAGGGCTTCACCCTCACTGCGGCGGCTGACTATTCCTCCAGCGAGGCCGATGTCTCGCGCGGGATCCGCATCGTCGACCTGGCCCGCACCGCCACGGGCAGCGCAGACTATTCCGCCTTTTCGGTGGGTGGCGAGGCGCGTTACGGGTTCGGCGGCGAGGGCGGCGAATGGGCTTACGGTCCGGTCGTCTCGCTGGTGCACTCTTCGGCGGACTTCGACGGTGTTTCCGAAAGCGGGGCAGGCGCGCTCAACCTCGCCGGTGGGCCTGCTTCGTTCGACCTGACGCGAGTTGGAGCAGGCGCATTCCTGGGCTGGCAGGGCCGGGGCGGCTCGGTCGACCTGTCGCTGCAATACGTCACTGGCGACAGCGAATTTGCCGAAGTCGGCCTGGCGCTGGATGGCGCACCGGGCTTCATCACTGGCGAACGCTCGCCGGTGGTCGACGGCGACGGCGCGCTGGTCGGCTTGTCAGGTGCACTGAACCTTGGTGGCGGCTGGTCGCTCACGGCAGAGAGCCGTGCTACCTTCGGCTCCGAGCATCAGGAAGTGGCCGGCACGCTGACGCTGGGCTGGGACTTCTAGCGACTCTGTAGCAATTCAAGGATGTCCGAATGGCCGCGGTCAGCCCTTCGGACAGCTAGCTACATGACCGCAGTTGGGGCGCGTAGCAGACGGGTAGCTGTTGGGCCGAAGGCGGAGTGTCCGGTGTTAGCCAATGTGCGCTATAATGCGGAAATTGCCTTGCAACGCAATTGCAGGCGAACGCCAGAGTTTCCGCCTTTGCTCCCGTTCACTGCGTTCAATGACCTATTTATTAGCTCGATGAACTGATTTGTGCATTGATCCAGTTGCGTTGGCCCCTTGTCTCAGTGATGGCGGCCGAATCCGACAAGAAGCGAATCTGGAAAAATGGTATCCAGTCAAAAATTTCTATCGACCTTCGGTCGTATTAGTCTGACGCACGTGAGATACCGGCAAATGAAATTCAGGCCTAGCCAAGCTTGCGATAATGGTCGGTGCCGTTCGATCCTGGCGATCGCCGCCATGCTGGCTGTGGCTTGGCCCTGGCCATTGCGTGCCGATACATCGGAAGTACGCGTCGTTGCCGAAAGTGACCTGCGCTTTGGCACCTTTATGGTCTTCGGCAACGGGTCGCGCACGGTCAGCGCCAGCGGCCTCGTCACTGACAATGCGATCGTTGCGCTGGAAGGAAACCCTACTGGTCCCGCCCGGTTCACCGTCAGCTATGATCGAGGCAACGAGAGCGTCCATGTGCTGGATATCGAGCTGGAACTGGTCGTTTCCGCCGTCGGCATGGTGCAGGACGACGGCGTTCAGGGCACGCTGACGGCTTTCCAGACCGACCTCGCGGGCACGGGTGCCTTCACGCCGGGCCAGCCGATTCGCATCCGGATGCGAAATTGCCGCGAGCGGGTCTGCTCGCAAAGCTTCAACATTGGTGCCCGCCTCGATGTCAGTCGCCAATATGGCGGAGCCGATCTCGTGGTGCCGATCCCGGTCGACGTGGCGGTGATCTCTGTCGAAAGATCCCGGCGCTGACCGGTGTTACGGTCCGCACTTCTTTTGGCCCTGGTCGCCGCCCTGATCCCTGGCGAAGGCTTCGCCCAGTCCGCATCTGCGCTGGCAACAGGTCGTGCCAGCGCCAATGTGATCGAGCCGATGAGCGTGGTGTCGCTGCGTGACCTGTCGTTCGGAGCCCTGACCGTAGGTCGACAGACCGGAGGCGCTGTGGCGATCTCGGCCCAAACGGCCGCGGCCTCTTATGATGGAACGGTGATACCGGCTTGCACGGGTGCGGACGGCTGCGATGGCCATACGGCGCTTGTGGCAATCTCTGGCGAGGCGGGCCGGACCTGCCGGGTGCAAGTGCCCACAGCGATGATTGCCGAAGGTCAGGAAACCGGGCAACGGCTGGAGGTTGCCTCGCGCGCTCATTTCAGCCGCAACCGTGGCACAACCGGACCGCGTGGCCGACTTGATCAAGAGGGGTCGGACATTGTCTCGATCGGCGGTTCCCTTGCCGTTCCGGCAGCGACCCGGCCTGACCGTTTTCGCGCCGAAATCAACCTTTCGTTCGCCTACGACTGAGACAACGCTTCGCTCTCCGAGAGGTGCGTGCAGGGATAATTGCGCATTTTACGCAATCGCCCAACAAGTCATTAACCACTGAGTGTTACCACGTAGGCCAAGCGAGGGGGGCGTTCAGCATTCCTTGCTGTTTGGGCCGCCCGAGAGGGCGGAAGTAATCAACTCGGTTGATTTACATCAGGGGTAATTGAGACATGAAGAAGTTTGCAATCCTGCCGGTCTTCGCGCTGGCCGCCATTTCCGCTCCGGCCTTTGCCGCTCCGGGCGATTCCGACACCGAAAACGGTGCCGCGACTGCTGAAGTCGTCGCGCCGATCACGCTGACCCACGTTACCGGTGCAGTGCTCGATTTCGGCACCTTCACCACCGGCGACACCGGCGGCACTGTTGTCGTCACGCGTGGCGGCAACGGTTCGGCTACCGGCGACGTGACGCTGGTGCAGGGCTCTCTCGAAGCTGCCGACCAGTTCACCGTCGAAGGTGACGCCGGCCGTCGCTTCTCGATCACCACCGGCGCTGGCTCGGTCTCGAACGGCGCTGCGACGCCGGTGACGATGGCCTTCACCACCGACGCCCGCGCCAACCAAACGCTCGACGCCAGCGGCGACGCGAGCTTCTCGGTCGGCGGCACGCTGACGGTTGCTGGCGGCGAGCCGGCCGGTGTCTACACCGGTTCATACGCCGTGACGGTTGCCTACAACTGATAGCGCAGGCTGGGCGCGGATGGCCTGACGGCAATCCGCGCCCGACTTGTCTGCAGAGACGACGATGATGCGCTTCTCGGCAATATCCGGAACGTGCGCGGCCCTTGCGCTCGCCCTGGCGCCTACCCTTGCGAGGGCGGAGCCGGGTGACAGCGACACTGGTGCTGGCGCGAGCGAAGCCGAGATCGTCGAGATGGGTGCCGTACACCGTCTGGCAGACTTGCGCTTTGGAGCATTTCCCAGTCCCGCTTCATCCGAGCGGATGACGATCAATCCTGATGGCAGCATCTCCGCCACGGGTGAACTGAACACGACGATGAACTACTTCTCGTCTCCCGACGGGCGGGGACCGGCACGGTTCCGCATCCAGGGAACGAATAACCGTATGTTCATCCCGTTCATTCCCAATCGCCTGACCATCACCAACGGCACCAGCACCATGCTGGTCGACCGTCTGGATGACAATGTGTTTCCGATTGGACGGTTCGACGCGAACGGACGATTTATCTATCAGGTTGGCGGACGCCTGAATGTCTCGGCCAACCAGGAGCCCGGACATTACCGGGGAGAATTTACCTTAACTGTGTTGTTCCTCTGAGCTGCCCTTGCCAGCGATTCCGGGATTCTACATAGAATTGCGGGAATTCGATCGACGACGGAGCAAGGGGAATGCAGGTGCTGACAATGCGGGTGAAGCGCTTGCTTCGCCCAGCCTGCCTTGCGCTTGCCATGCTGGCCCTGCCTGCCACATCGGCGGCGCAGGATTTCGACGATGCCCCGCCCTTGCCTGACGTGGCCGCAGGCGAAGTCCCCGAAGGATCTGTCGGCGGCATGGGGGACATAAACCTCTATCCCAAGCGCGTGGTCATCGATCCTCGCCAGCGGATCGCCTCGATCGGCCTGTACAACCGCACCATCGATCCCGGCGAATACGAGATTTCGGTGGTCGACATGGTGATGACCCCTTCAGGCGAGGTCTTTCCGCTCGACAACCTGCCGCCCGGGGTTTCCACTGCGCGGTTGCAGCCGGCCAGCGAATTCCTGCGCTGGTCGCCGCGCCGCGTCCGCCTGCTGGGCAGCGAAGCGCAGACCGTTCGCATCATGGCCCGCCCTCCGGCAGACCTGCCTGACGGCGAATACCGCGCTCATTTCCTCGCTGTGTCCGTGCCCCAGGACGTTGACCAGGGGTTCAGCATCGACGATGCCGTGTCCGATGGCGACGGCACCGGCCCGGACATCGGGGTCCTGATCCGCCCGCGGTTCGGCATTTCCATCCCGATCATCGTGCGCGTAGGCGAAACCACGCTGGACGTGGCGCTGGATGGCTTCGGTTTCGTGCAGACGCCTGAAGGCACCGCGATCGGCATGACCATCCGGCGATCCGGCTCGCGTTCGGCCTTCGGCGATATTACCATTACCGCCCAGGGCATCGACGAGCCGGTGGCGATTGCTCGCGGTATCGGGGTCTATCCCGAGATCGATGCGCGCGAGGTGGTGCTGGGTTTCAGCAACCTGTTCGACACCACCCAGTTGCGGTCAGGCACGGTGCTGACAGCAACCTATGTCGACGACGACTTTGCTCCCGGCGACATGCTAGCCAGTAGTACCTTTGTCGTGCCGTGAAGCGCCAGCACGTCCTCGGCCTGCTGGCTCCGGCGACACTCGGTACAGCGCTGATCTGGGGCCACTTCGCCAGTCGTGGCCCGCAGCCGGAAGGCACCCCGGACGATGACGGAGCCGTCCGGGCGACCACACCGGCGCTAGCCCTTGCCTTTCGCCTGTCTCCTTACGACGCCGAAGATACCCGCGCGGCTAGCGCAGCCGTCAACATGGACACAGGCGCGGGCGGAACAGGCATCCGTGTCACGACCAGGCAGGGTTCGCCTGCGACAATGCCATCACCGCCCGCAGTGCAGACGCTGGTCCTGCCCGAACCACAGTTCGGGCAGGGGGCGCCGGCAGAGCTGGCGGCATCCACCAGCATCGAGGACAGGCTGTTGGCGGGGCGCATCGTGGCGGCCTGGGCAGAACAGGACGCGGCCAATGCCGGCTACACTCCTTCCGACGACGAACTGACGCGGTCAGACCCTATGGCCGCGCCGCTGGTAGGGGAGCGCAACTGGCAACCGCTGATCTCGATCGGCGAGCTCGCCAGCAGCATCCCGGCACCCAGCGTGCCAGCGATGGCCACCGCCGTACCAGCCGAACCGCCGATGCCGCAACCAGCCAAGATTGCTGCTGTCTCGCCAGCATCGGCTGGATCGTCCAGCCAGCCGCCAGCCGCGGCCAATAACGATGATCCCGCGATCGCTTCCCTGCCGGAGGAGGATCCCGGTCTCGTGGCCCTTGGCCCGGATGTGTTGGAGGAACTGCCGCCGACAGCGGCCGATCCCGTCCCGGCCGGCCTGGCAGCAGTTCCGGCCCTGCCTTCGCCAACCTTCGGCCAACGCGCGCCGGCGGAGGGCACCGCCAGCACCGCTCCGGTCGCTGTCGATGCCACTGCAGTGCAGGCGGCCTCCCTCGCTGCACCGCCACGCGCTGCGCCGCCCGCACCGGCCCCTGCCGAGCTGTCTGACGCAACCGCTGACCGGGCCGGGCCGCTCGCTCCTGTCATTCGCGCGGCAGGGCCAGCCAACGACAATCCCGTGCCCGAACCGGCCGCAGCCAGCCTCGCAGCAGCGCCCCAGGCTGTCACGCGCACGGTCGACCTTGCGCCGGGCCAGCAGACTTTCCCGCGCCCGCCCACGCTCGAATCCTTCACTCTCGATGACGAACTGATCCTCCAACTGAAGGTGCGCGGGATCGATGCCACCGACACGGTTATTGCCTATGGCAACCGCGACGGGGTGTTCCTGCCGCTGGGCGAACTGGCCGTGATCCTCGACCTCGCCATCCGGGTCAGCGACGATGGCCATTTCGGCAGTGGCTGGTTCATCGCGCAGGATCGCACAGTTACCATCGACCTGAGACAGGGCCTGCTGACCAGCCAAGGTCACACGGTCGAATTACAGCCCGGTGCCGCGCAGGCCTTCGACGGCGAACTCTACGTTCGCACCGACACGCTCGCAGCAATCCTGCCCTTGCAGTTCGAGCCTGACCTGCGATCCCAAAGCGTCCTGCTCACTACCAGCGAGCCATTTCCCTTCGAGGAACGCATGCGCCGCGAGGCCGACCGCGCCCGGTTGTCGCAGCAGGGCGACCGCGCACGCGGTCGCGAGCAATGGCCGCGCGACGAGACTCCCTGGCTGGGCCTATCGGTGCCGATGGGCGATCTCGAACTGCGCGCCGTTTCCGACAGCCAGCGGGGCACGCGCGGCGAAGGCGACATTCGCCTCGCGGGGGACTTCGCCTGGCTGACCGCCAACGCCTATCTCAGCGCCTCCACCCGCGACGGCTTGCTGTCATCGCTTGTCGAGTTCGGACGGCAGGACATTGATGGCGAGTTGCTTGGCCCCTTGCAGGCAACCGAATTTGCCTTCGGTGATGTCGCCACCTCGCCCATGCCGCTGGGCCTGCGCGGCACCTCGGGCCGCGGCCTGTTCGTCACCAACCAGTCGCGCGAAAGCCTGTCGGTGTTCGACCGTGTCGACCTGCGCGGCGTCCTGCCTGACGGCTACGACGTGGAGCTCTACCGCAACGAGGTGCTGCTCGCTTCCAGTGCCGATGCCAACAATGGCCAGTACGAATTCCTGCAGGTGCCGGTCGACTACGGCATCAACGTATTTCGGCTGGTCTTTTACGGACCGCAGGGACAGCGGCGCGAGGAAGTGCGGCGCATCAGCGTGGGCGACGGTCGGCTGTCGCCGGGCCAGCTCGAATACCGCTTCGGTGCAGTACAGAACGGCACCAACTTACTGGGCGTGCGCGGTCCCGATTTTCGCCCCGGCAGCCGCTACGGCGACTGGCAGGCAGTGGGCGAGGTGTCCTACGGCCTTTCCCCTGATGTGACCGGCCTGGCCAGCGCGGCTTTCTTCGAGGACGAGGATGACCAGCGCTGGATTGCCAGCACCGGCCTGCGGACGGGTCTTGGTGGCCTGGCGATCCGGGCGGACGCGGGCTTTTCGGATGGCGGCGGCCTTGCCTTGGGGGCAGGTCTGGGGGGCGCGCTGCTGGGCGGCGCTTTCACGCTTTCGCATTTCGAATACTCAGGCGGCTTCGTCGACGAAGTGCGCAGCTTCACCAGCGACACGCTGCGCCGAGCAACCGAGCTGGATTTCAACACCAGCATCGGTTTCGCCAACTCGTCGAGCGGAATCTCGCTGCCGCTCAACCTGCGTGCACGCCACCTCGAATTCACTGACGGTCGGCGGCAGGTGAATGCCGCGCTGCGCAGTTCCTTGCGGTTTAGCGGCATGATCGCATCGAACACCTTCGAGTTTGCCAATACCACCGCGCCTGGCACCGACAGCCTGACAATCCTTGCAGGCGACTTCAACCTGGCCACGTTCAACCGGTCGAACACCCAACTGCGCGGTTCGCTTTCCTATCGCATCCTGCCCGAGCCCGCCCTGGTACAGGTATCAGGCAGCGTCGATCATGCCGTCGACGACCGCACCTTACTGCGGGCTACCGCGGCCTATTCTCTGGCCAACGATGAAGTGGCCTTCGGCGCATCGGCAATCCGGGAATTCGACCGTTTCACGCTGGCGCTGGACGGACAATATGCCCCGCAACAAGGCACCTATGCGGCCGCCTTGCGGATCGGCTTCAGCTTCGGCAGGGATCCCTTGCGCCAGCGGCTCTTCGTCACCTCACCGGGCAAGGCATCATCGGGTGCGGTCGCCTTGCGAGCCTTCCAGGACCTCGATGGCGACCTCCTCTACGGCCCGGCCGACGAACCATTGCCGGGAATCGACTTCACCGTCTTCAACAATGTCGCCACGACCGACGACCTCGGCTTCGCGCGCCTCGACGACCTTGGCGAGGGCGCGCCGGTTGTTGTGCAGGTGGACCCGTCGTCGCTGCCCGACATCACTATGGCCCCGGCCAACCGGGGCATCGAAATCGTGCCGCGCGCAGGTCGTATCCACACCCTGATGTATCCCGTTGTCGAGGTCAGCGAAGTTGAAGGAACCGTGTCCTTCAGTTCGGATGACAACCTTCGCGGCGTTTCGGGCTTGCGCCTGCAACTGCAAGCGGAAGGCGGCGGCCCGCAGTTCTGGACGCGCACCGAACGCGGCGGCTATTTCTTCTTCGAACAGGTTATGCCGGGAACCTACCACATGATGATCGAGCCCGAACAGGCTGAACGCCTAGGCATCTGTCTCGACGCCCCCGAGCTTGTCGAAGTTGCCGCGCGTGGGGACATTATTGCGCAGGACTACACCGTGCGAGCCTGCGAGACGGTGGTGAACTAACAGCTTGTTCAAACTATTAGAGCTGGATGCAGCCGCTTCCGGGTATACCTTGGCTCCGAAGTTCCATGAAACCCGACTTTGCGCCGCCGGGTCAAGATCTGAGTTCATCATTGCCGTACTCCTTGTTCGGTCCGGCTGCAGAGAACGTCCGATTTCGGAACTCTGAGATTCAGTGGAATGTCTGGGATTGGGGCGCAAAGCCGTCATCATTA
>JAGREI010000174.1 GCA_020446625.1 Erythrobacter sp. | reverse complement strand
TTCTGCATGAAGTGGCGATAATTGCCCTTCTCGATCGCGGCAGCCGAAGCGCCCGAGGTCTGGATCGGGCGGTTCACCAGGTTGCCCGCGGCATCGCGCACGATCGCCTCGTCACGGGTGATCGTCACCCAGTCGCCTTCTTCCAGATAGGCGATGTGCTGAGTGAGCGGAGCCAGCGCCAGCGCGTCGGAGCCGAGATACATCTCGCCGCCGCGTTCATCCTTGGGGCCATAGCCCACCACCAGCGGCGAACCGAGCCGCGCGCCGATCAGCATGTCGGGATGATCGCGGAAGGTGATGGCCAGCGCGAAGGCGCCGCGCAGGCGCGGCAGAACGGCGGCGACCGCCTGCTCGGGCGACTTGCCCGCCTCGATCTCGCGGCTGACGAGGTGGACAACCACCTCGGTATCGGTCTGGCTTTCGAACCTGCGGCCATCAGCCAGCATTTCGTCGCGCAAGTCCTTGAAATTCTCGATGATGCCGTTGTGCACCAGCGCCACCAGCGGCGTGGCGTGCGGGTGCGCGTTCTGCTGGGTGGGCGCGCCGTGGGTGGCCCAGCGGGTGTGGGCGATGCCGGTGGTGCCGGGCGCGGGGTTGCCTTCCAGTTCGCGCACGAGGTTCGCCAGCTTGCCTTCGGCCCGCCGCCGCACCAGCGAGCCGTCATGCACGGTGCAGACCCCGGCGCTGTCATAGCCGCGATATTCCATCCGCTTGAGGCCATCGACCAGCCGCGGAGCGACTTCGCTGGTGCCGACAATTCCGATAATTCCGCACATGGATCTGGGCTTTCGTTCAGAGGGTATAGGGTACGCGGATACCCGGCATATTTGCCGGGAAATCCTTGATATTTCGCGTAACAAGAATGGCACCGTTGACCTGCGCGGTTGCCAGGATAAGCGCGTCCATCAGCTTCATCCGGGCGCGATGCCGGATGTCCGCCGCGGCGGACGCGATGCGGGCATCGACCTCCACCACTTCGAACGGCGCAAGCGCCGCCTGCACCTGCCCTCGCCGCTCCAGCGCCTCACCAGCGAGTACTTCGGTCCAGACGATGCGGCTGATGCGGTGTCCATTGTAGCGCGCCAGTTCAACCGACGCCGCCGGGCGATCCCGCAGCCAGTCGATCAGGATGTTGGTGTCAAAGAAAGGGTCCGACACTAATCAGATATCTTCATAGGGCCGCCGATCCTCGCGGATGGCCCGCTGGTATTCGACACCATCGGGAATGTCCTTGCGATCCTTCCACAGCCCCGCGCCGCGCGCGATCCAGTCCTTGCTCCCGCTGGCCGGGGCCTGCCCCTTGAAGGCTGCAACTGCTTCCCGCAGGACGGAGGCACGCGACTTGCCCTGCTCTGCCGCGCGAGCATCGAGCCACTTGATGTCATCATCGGGCAGGTCAGCGAGGATTCGGGTCATGGTGATATACTGATATCATATCATGATATCATTGCAAGCGCCGTTCAGTGCGGAAAGTTCCGGTCGACGAACATGTGCGCAAAGTTCACCGGGTGCGGCGGCGTGCCGTCGGGGTCCGCAAACCGGCTGCGGCCCTTGTCCCATACCTCGCGGATCGCTGCGGGCATTCCGGCGGGAAAGTTCATCCGCTTCTCGACGATCTCGCGCCAGCTGCCCTGCTGCCCAAAAGTCGCGCGAAAGTGCGGCTCGGCGGCTACCAGCCAGTCGGCATTGGCCTGATCCAGCGCGCCAATGGCATCGAGCACATAGCTGTCGAGCAGCCGCAGGAAGGGCTTGCCTTCGTAGCGGTCGGTCACTTCTTCTCGGCCTTCTTGCGCTTCATCGCGTCGTGGAAGCGATCCGCCCAGCCCGGTTTCACCAGTTGCTCGGCACGCACCATGCGCAGTTCGCCAGCGGCCACGTCACGGCTGACGGCGCTGCCGGCCGCGACGATGGCGTCGGCGCCGATGGTCACCGGGGCGATCAGGGCGGAGTTGGAGCCGATGAAAGCGCGCGGGCCGATCGTGGTCTGGTGCTTGAAATAGCCATCGTAATTGCAGGTAATGGTGCCCGCGCCGATGTTCGCGCCCGCGCCCACGGTGGCATCGCCCAGGTAGGTGAGGTGGTTGGCCTTGGCCCCCTCGCCCAAGGTAGCCTTCTTGATCTCGACGAAGTTGCCGACCTTGCTGCCCTTTTCCAGCACCGCGCCGGGGCGCAGGCGGGCATAGGGGCCGACTTCGACCTTCTCGCCCACCGTGGCGCCTTCGAGGTGGCTGAAGGCGCGGATCGTGGCGCCGCTGGCCACGGTCACGCCGGGGCCGAACACCACGTTGGGTTCAACCACCACGTCCGCAGCCAGTTCGGTGTCCCAGCTGAACCACACCGTTTCCGGCGCGCGCAGGGTGACGCCTGCGGCCATCGCTTCCTCGCGCTTGTAACCTTGCCATTGTGCCTCGGCGGCGGCCAGTTCGGCGCGGCTGTTGATGCCCGCCACCTCGTCGGCGCTGTCGCAGGTGACGACGGCGCAATTGCGCCCGTCGGCAATGGCGATGTTGACCACGTCGGGCAGGTAGTATTCGGCCTGCGCGTTCTCGTTCTTCACGCGAGAAAGCAGCGCGAACAGGTCTTCCGCGCGCGCCGCCAGCAGGCCCGAATTGCACAGCCGCGTGGCGCGCTCGTCCTCGCTGGCGTCCTTCCATTCCACCATCTTGATGATGTGGCCTTGCTGCGCGATCACCCGGCCATAGCGCAGCGCGTCGTCCGGCTCGAACCCCAGCACCACGGCAGCGGGGGCATCGGCGGCGCGCAGCCGGTCGATCATCGCCTGCATGGTGGTGGCCTTGACGAAGGGTACGTCGCCGTAAAGCACCAGCACGTCACCCGCGAAGCCTGCCAGCGCGGCTTCGGCCTGCTGCACCGCGTGGCCGGTGCCAAGCTGCGGTTCCTGCACGCCGAAATCGACGCGCCCCGCCAGCTGCTTCTCCAGCTGATCGCGCGCTTCGCCCACCACCGTCACCAGCTTTTCCGGCCCCAGTTCCATCACGCTGGCCAGCAGGTGTTCGATCATCGGTCGGCCGGCAATTTCGTGCAGCACCTTGTGCCTGGCAGAGTTCATGCGGGTGCCCTTGCCCGCGGCAAGGATGATGGCGGCGATCGGTCGTTGGGTCATGGCGGCAGGCCATGCCACCAATTGTTTGCAGTTTCCATACAGCTAAGCCAAAGGCCGCCGCCATGGCAGACTTTCCCTTCGACATCGTGCTGTTCGACCTTGACGGAACGCTGGTGGATTCGGCGCTCGACCTGTGTCCGGCGGTGAACCATGCGCTGGCCGTGCTGGGGCGCGGCCCCGTTACCGAAAGCGCCACGCGCGGAATGATCGGCGGCGGGACGGACATGATGCTGACCCGCGCGCTGGAAGCGACCGGCGGTCAGGTGCCGGAGGCGGAATACCGCCAGCTGACCCAGGCGCTGCTCGATCACTACTGGGCCAATATCGCCAACAACACGCTGCCCTATCCCGGCTGCGTGGGGGCACTGGAAGTGCTGGCGCGGCGCGGCTGCAAGCTGGCCGTGGTCACCAACAAGTCCGAAGCGCCGGCGCGCGAACTGCTCGACGCACTTGACCTGACGCGCCACTTCGCCGTTATCTACGGCGGCGACACGCTGGGCCGCGAACGCGCCAAGCCCCTGCCCGACATGCTCCACGCCGCCATTGCCGACTGCGGCGGCGGGCGGGCGGCGATGGTGGGCGATTCCACCTACGACGTGCGCGCCGGACGGGCGGCGGGGCTGCCGGTGATCACCTGCCGGTTCGGCTATCACGACGTGCCGGTGGCCGAACTGGGCGGCGACGTGATGATCGACCACTTCGACGAACTGCCAAGCGTACTCGAAAGCCTTTGACAGGCGGCCAATTTCCGCGAAGCATCGCCCCTGGGAATGCAAATGGGGGACAAGATGGAAAGCGACTTTGGCCAACGCCTGGCCTTGCGGGCTCTGCTGGCAAAAATCGCCTGCGGGATCGTGTTCCTGTCCAGCCTGGCCATGGCGGCGCTGGACTTCGGGCAGCTGACCGGGTCGATCGATTTCTACTATATCTCCGCCCAGCAACTCGCGGCGATCCAGGCTTTCGGCGTCGGCTACATCGTCGCCTTTTTCGTCAGCATGATCCTGGTGGCGATGTGGATCCACCGCGCACACGATAACCTGCGGCGGGCGGATCTTGACGGCGAATTCACCCCCGGCTGGGCGGTGGGCTGGTACTTCGTCCCCTTCGCCAACCTCGTCAAACCCTACCAGGCCATGCGCGAATTGTGGAACAGGAGCATGGGCAACGTCGATGCAGAGGCCGTCCGGACCCCGCCGATTTTGCCGATCTGGTGGGGCGGCTGGATCGGCGGCAACATCCTGGGCAACATCGCGGCACGGATTTCCGACATCACCAATCCCGAAGTCTACACCTTGTCGCTGGGACTGGGCCTGGTCAGCGAAATGTTGACCATCCTTTCTGCGGTACTGCTGTTCATCCTGATCGCCCGCATCACGCAGGCGCAGAGCGAAGGACTGGGCGTCGGCCAGGTGTTCGCCTGATCCTGCCCCAGGCGGGTGTATTGACATATTAATACGGTAAGCTACCCTCCTCGCCGGGACGCGAAGGGGGAGAACATCCCCCTGGGGAGGCAGCTTATGTATTCGGAACAGGACCTGCGCGACGCGGTTGCGGCAGGCGCCATCAGCGACGCGGCGGCGCACGCCTTGCGCGCCCATGTCGCCCGGTCGCGCCAGATGCCCGTGACCGACGAGGAGAATTTCCGCCTCGTCAATTCGTTCAACGATATTTTCGTCACCATCGCTGCCGTGCTGCTGCTGGTGGCCATGGCGGGAATCGGCAATGCCATTGCGCCCGGCGCGGCGGGTGTGCTGATCGCCGCTGCGGCCTGGGGCATGGCCGAATTCTTCACCCGCCGCCGCCGCATGGCGCTGCCGTCCATCGTGCTGCTACTGGCCTTCGTCGGCGGCGTGGTCGCCGCGCCGATCCAGGTGCTGGCCGAGACCAACATCGACGGCAACGAGCGGCTGGTCGGCGTGATCGGCGCCGGTGCCTTCCTTGCCGGAGCCGTGGCCGCATGGCTGCACTGGCGGCGGTTCATGGTGCCGATCACCATCGCTGCCCTCGCTGCCACCACGGTGGCGACGGTGATCGCGCTGATCGTCACCGCCATCGGACCGGGCAACATCGGCAGCCCCGACATGGTGATCCTGCCCATGGTCTTCGTGGCCGGGCTCGGCGTCTTCGCCTTCGCCATGCGCTGGGACATGAGCGACCGCACCCGCGAGACGCGACGCAGCGACGTGGCCTTCTGGCTGCACCTGCTCGCCGCACCGATGATCGCGCACCCGCTGTTCCACTGGCTGGGCATTACCGAAGGCGACGTGGTGGGCCTGGGCGGCGTGCTGGCGGTGCTGGGGGTCTATGTGCTGTTCGGCCTGGTGGCGCTGGCGGTGGACCGGCGTGCGCTGCTCGTCTCGGCACTGGCCTATGTGCTGTTCGCGCTCAGCAGCCTGTTCGGGGAATACGGCATGGTCGAACTGTCGGTGGCGCTCACCGCGCTGGTGATCGGTTCGGCGCTGCTGATGCTGTCGGCCTTCTGGCCCGCGATCCGCGGTTCGCTGGTGGGCAAGCTGCCGGGCGACCTGCGCGAACGGCTGCCGATTGCGGGCGGGCTGGCGCTGGCCGCCTGATCCAAAGCCGCGACGAATGCGAGGGCTCGTGCAAGCTGCGCGAGCCCTCGACCCATCGCCAGCCAAAGGAACCCCGCCATGAACGTGCTTACCGCGTCCCGCGAAGGCCCGCTGCGCCTGCTACAAAGCCTGCTGATCCTGGGCCTGGCCGGCCTGCTGATCTTCTACCACATCGTGATGCTGCGCGATTACGCCATGGGCCAGGCGCTCAGCAGCGATGCCACCTACAACGCCGTGCAGGCCGCGCTGCGGCGGTGCATCATCGCCAGCCTGACCGGGGTGATCTTGGGCAAGCGCGTGGCGCTGATCGCAATGTGGATCAGCATCCCCAGTCTGATCGCGACGCACTACTGGGCGCACTACGGCAACGTGCCGGTCGACTTCACCGAAGGCCGCCACCCATTGTCCTACCTCAAGGGCCTCATCATCCCCTCGATCATCACCGGCGCGTTCCTCTATCGGCGGCGGCAGGACTAGAGCTGTCCGTTGCCGATAAGGGCTTGGCGCAGAAGCAATCCTGCGCCACCAATTGCAGCGGATCGCAATTCCATCGGGGGGGAAGAATGGAAGCAGGAATTCGCGCGCTGGAAAGGCTGGGCAAGGCCACGCGCATTACTCTCATCGTGTTCATCGTTTCGACCCTGCTGGGGCTGGTGATGCAGTTTGCCTTGGCCTTCGTGCTGGCAGAACCGTCCTACAACTCGCTGGCCATCTATTCGATGGTCGGCGGCTTGCTCAGCCTTTTGCAGCTGGGCAGCATGATCGTGTCGATCGTGCTGGTGGCGCTATGGGTGTCGCAGGCCCACACCAACCTGCACGAGGCGCGGCTGCAAGGGCTGAACTATACCCCCGGCTGGGCCACGGCGTCGTTCTTCCTGCCCTTCGTCAACCTGTGGGTGCCCTTCGCCTCGACGCGCGAGCTGTACAACCGGTCGATGGGCAAGGCCGAATGGCACGCCGCCACCAGCGCGGGCGACGTCACCAGCTGGTATGCCTGCACCTGGGCGGCATTCGTGATGCTGCTGGCCATCAGCGTGATGTTCTTCTTCCAGGCCCTGCCCGGCGTCTATGTGCTGATGCCCGATTTTGCGCAGGTCGGCCTGTTCCTGCTCTACGGCCTGTTCATGCTGGGATCGGCCTGGTTCCTGGCGCAGGTGGTGGCCAAGGTGACGCGGGCGCAGAGCGAATACCAGCACGTGGCCCAGGCCGAAGTCTTCGCCTGACCGCGTTCAGTCGACGATCTTCACCAGTCGCCGTTCGAGCGGGGCAAGCACGCCTGCCAGTTCGTGGCCGCGCTTCAGCACCTGCCCGTGTTCCCCGAACAGCGCCCACATGCCCTGCCGCTGGTGCAGCGCGGGACGCTTCTCGATCCGCATCTGTGGCACGTCGGCAGTGCGGCGGAAGGCGGCGAAACTGGCGCAGTCGGCCGTGAAGTCCATCGCGTAGTCGCGCCATTCGCCCGCGGCGACCATGCGGCCGTAGAGGTCGAGGATGCGGGTCAGTTCGAAACGGTCGAAGCCCACTTGCAGCGCAGGCCGCTGCTGGCCGGGAAAGGCAACGATGTTGGGGGCTGCGCCGGGTAATCCCTGGCCCGGCGCCGCCATCAGCTACCCGTCCCGCTCTTGCGCGGTGCAGCGTCAACCGGTGCGGGCAACGCCTTCTGCAAGGCCTCCACCTGTTCACGCAGTGCCTTCAGCTCGGTTTCCAGCTTCTCCACGCAATCGCGGCCCACGGCGCCGTTGGATTCGCGGCAGGGATCGTCGCACGGCGTGCCGTAGGGGATGAATTCCTTCACCCATTCCTCTGCCGGAACCAGCGTGGAACGCGCCTTCAGCCCGATCATGGTCGCGCCTTCGGGCACGTCGTCGGTCACCACGGCATTGGCCCCCACGCGCGCGCGTTCGCCCACGGTGATCGGTCCGATCACCTGTGCGCCCGAACCGATGATGACGTTGTCGCACAAGGTCGGATGGCGCTTGCCCCCCACGCCGTTGGTGGGGTTGGTGCCGCCCAGCGTCACGCACTGGTAGATCGTCACGTTGTTGCCGATATCGGCCGTTTCACCGATCACGGTAAAGCCATGGTCGATGAAGAAGTTCTTGCCGATCTTAGCACCCGGATGGATGTCAATCGCGGTCAGCCAGCGGCTGAAATGGTTCACGAAGCGGGCGAAGAAATACATCTCCGCTTCGAACAGCCAGTGCGCCACGCGGTGCAGGCCCAGCGCCAGGACGCCCGGATAAAGCAGGATTTCCCAGCGCGAACGTGGCGCCGGATCGCGCGCACGGATCGAGTCCAGATAGGCGATCAGCTTGTCAAACATGGCGTGTTCAGTTTCCCATCAAAACCCGCTCAAAGCAAGCGCGGCTCCTCCGGCCCGTGCAGGGCCTCCAGCGCGGCGCGCCAGATGCCCATGTTAGGTGGGGCCTTTCGTTCCAGAGACAAGCGGTCGATTACCTCCACCAGCCGTTCCAGGTCGGCCTGCGCGCGGCTGGCGCGCGGCACCAGGTAATCGGCCGCATCGGCGCGCAACGGCAGCCCGCGCTCCGCCGCCATCGACAGCAGCAGTTCGCCCGCCATGTCGTCGTCGGGCAGGCCCACTTCCAGTTGCAGCGATCCGCCAAGCCGCGATCGCAGGTCCGGCAGAGCGATCTCCCACGGCGGTTCGCCGCCGACGATCAGCAGCGGCGTGCCGTGTTCCTGCGCGCGGTTCCAGCGGTGGAACACCTCGTCCTCGGGCAGAGCCTGCGCGTCATCGATCGCCTCGCCCCGGCCACCGGCGGCAAACCAGCGTGCCAGCAGCGACTTGCCCGAACGCGGCGGCCCGGTGAGCACCATTGTGCGGAAGGGCCAGCTTTCGGGCGCCTGCAAAGCTTCCACCACCTTGGCGTTGGCATTGCCCACCACCAGCCGTGCCGGTCCCTTGCTGCCGGGAGCAAATGGAAGCGCGATCTGGCTCATCGCCAGCGGGCCTTGTCTTTTTTTGGTCGCATTGCCTTTTGCCGAAAACCGGTTCCCACTTTTCGGCGCAATGCTCTAGCGCGAGATGCCGAGCGCGTTCTGGCCCTCGTTCACCGCCCAGCCGCGTGCGCGCAGCGCCGCCGCCAGCGCCGACAGGTCGCCCGTGTAGGTGACCGACAGCACCGAGGCCCCGCCGATCGCGGTGGAGGTAACGCCAACCCGGCTGACCCCCGGCGTGCCGCGCAGGTTCGACAGCGCGCCGTCGAACGACGGTCCATCGGGCGTGGCCACCTGCACCACATAGGTGGCGGCGGCGGCGGCAGGCTGCACCGGCTGGACCCCCGTGGTGGCGCTGTCGCCCGGCACCGCAGTACCGATTGTCGCGCCTTCGGCTTCGGCCTGTGCGGCGCGTTCGGCAGCGCGGGCCTGTTCCAGCAGGGCGCGGATTTCGGGGCTGATTTCCACGTTGTCGAGCGTCAACGTCGGGTCCGGCCGCAGGGTGCCACTGGCCAGCGCCTGAGCGAATATCTCGTCGAAGCGCACCACCGCCCGATCCAGCATGGCGGGCAAGGCGGCATCCGAATCGGCGCGCATGGTGAAGCTGCCGAGATAGCGGTTGTCCGGACCATAGCGGGCGGTGAAGGTACCCACCACCGGCCCACCCGGCCATTCGTGATCGAGCCTGGCGATGGGGACCAGGATATCTGCCGCGCCGAACTGGTCGAGGATGCCGTTCCACCAGGCGCGGCTGCGGCGGCCGACCTGGCCATAGGTCAGCAGCAGCGAATCGCCGCCCGCGCCGCTGGGGCGGACATAGTCGATGGCGCTCGATCCGAACTGGTGTTCGGCCCAGGCCCGCTGCCAGACGTTGCGCGTCTCGAACATGGTTTCAGTCCCGCCGGATATCATCACCGGCAAGGTCAGCATGGGGGCAGACCGCGTCCGTTCGCCGCTGGCGCCCAGCAGCGCGCCCGCGCGCTGGCGGTCGAAGATCACGCCCAGCCGTGCGATGTAACGGCGCGGGCCGATGCTCTCTTCCTCCACCACGATGGCGGAGACGAGCGATTCGAGCCGCCCTTCGGGAATATCCGGCCCGTCGAGCCGCTCCCAGGCGATCCGCTGCGCTTCGCGCCAGCCGTTGTTGCGCGCGTCTTCCGCGCTGTCGCCGGTGGCGTTCACCTCGATCCCGGTCACCTCGATATCGGTGCTGCTGGCCACGGGAGCGATACCGCGTTCGCCCCCCACCTGCGCCCACAGCGATGCCACGGCCACCAGCAGCAACAGGGCGAAAGCTCCTGCACCGATCACGGTGGGCAGGCGGTTGGCAACGGGGCGGGAGGGGATGGAAAGCGCAGTCATCGGGGAAATCGGGTGCCTTTTGCCCAAAGGCGAGTGGAATTCCAAGCGCGAATGACTATGGCGATGGCATGAGTGCGGACAAGCAGAGCTATACCTACGAGCAGGCGGGCGTTTCCATCGACGCGGGCAACCGGCTGGTGAAGGCGATCGCCCCCCTGGTGAAGGCCACCATGCGCCCCGGCGCCGATGGCGAGATCGGCGGATTCGGCGGTTTCTTCGATCCGCGTGCCGCAGGTTACAAGGATCCGCTGCTGGTGGCGGGCAACGATGGCGTTGGCACCAAGCTGAAGCTGGCGATCGACACCGGGCGGCACGACACTGTCGGCGTGGACCTTGTCGCCATGTGCGTGAACGACCTGATCGTGCAGGGTGCAGAGCCGCTGTTCTTCCTCGACTATTTCGCCACCGGCAAGCTGGAGAACGGCGTGGCCGAAGCGGTGATCGCGGGCATTGCCGAAGGCTGCAAGATGGCGGGCTGCGCCCTGATCGGCGGCGAGACGGCGGANNGCGGAAATGCCGGGCATGTATGCGCCGGGCGACTATGACCTGGCCGGCTTCTGCGTCGGCGCGGTGGAGCGCGGCGAGCAACTGACGGGCGACCGCGTCGCTCCGGGCCAGGTGCTGCTGGGCCTCGCCAGTTCGGGCGTCCATTCCAACGGCTTTTCGCTGGTGCGGCGGCTGGCGGCGGACAAGGGCTGGAAGCTCGATCGCCCTGCCCTGTTCGACCAGGACCGGTTGCTGATCGAGACCCTGCTCGAACCCACGCGCATCTATGTGAAGAGCCTTCTGCCCCTGGTCCGCAGCGGCATGATCGAGGCGCTGGCGCATATCACCGGCGGCGGCCTGCTGGAGAATATCCCGCGCGTCCTGCCTGCCGGAGCGCGCGCCGTTGTGGATGCCGACGCCTGGGACCAGCCGCGCCTGATGGCTTTCCTGCAAGCACAGGGCAACATCGAGCCGGGCGAGATGGCGCGCACCTTCAACTGCGGCCTGGGCATGGTGCTGGCGGTGACGCCGGACAAGGCCGATGCCGTGACCACGGCGCTCACCGAAGCAGGCGAAACCGTGCTGCGCGTGGGAGAGATCGTGGCGGGCCAGCGCGGCTGCACGGTGCGCGGCTCTGCCGGTACCTGGAGCGCGAAGGCCGACTGGCAGGCCGATCACGATGCCTAGCGCGGGGCCTGCAAAGGCCAAGCTCGCCTGCCTGCTGTCGGGCAACGGTACCACCATGTCGGCCTTGCTGTTCCAGTCACGCCTGCCCGATTGCCCTTACGAGATCGTCTTCGTCGCCAGCAACAATCCCGATGCGCCGGGCCTGAAGATCGCCGCCGCCGAAGGCATTGCCACCTTCGCCCACGATCACCACGGCATGGATCGCCGCGCGCACGAGGAGATCATGGACGCGGCCCTGCGCGAAAGCGGCGCCGAATACCTGGCGCTGTGCGGCTACATGCGCATTCTCACCGCAGACTTCGTCGCCGGGTGGGAAGGCCGGATGGTCAACACCCACCCCAGCCTGCTGCCCAAGTTCAAGGGGCTGGACACGCACCAGCGCGCCATCGACGCGGGCGAGCAGTTCGGCGGTTGCTCGGTCCACGTGGTGACACCCGAGCTCGACGGCGGCCCCCTGCTGGGACAACTGCCGGTGGCGATCCTGCCGAACGACACCGCCGACAGCCTGCAACACCGGGTGATCCTGGCCGAATACCAGCTCTACCCCCGGATGGTGGCAGACTATGTCGGGCGGCAATACCGCGCCGACTGGTTGCAACAGCGTGTGCATGACCTTGCCATGGCCCTGCCCGAAGCCGAGCCGCGCGAAAGTCACGGCTCGCCCGGCTGGCGCACTGGCGGCAAGAGCGGCAAGTTCTTCGCCTATTTCAACGACCAGCACCACGGCAGCGAGCACATCTGCGTGATGGTGAAGACCAGCGGGCTGGACGAAGTCGAAGGGCTGGTGGAGACCGCGCCGGAAACCTATTTCAAGCCCGCCTATTACGGCGCCAGTGGCTGGGTCGGCGTGATCCTCAACCGGCCCGGCGTCGATTGGGACATGGTGGCCGAATGGCTGAACCGCAGCTGGCGCTCGGTCGCCCCGGCACGGCTCACCCGCTTGCTGGACGTGGCGGACCAGTTCTGACGGATGGCGCCCCCGCCCCGCCCGCACCCCCTTTCCCGCAGCCCCCATATCGAACGCCTGTGCGGCTGGCTGGAAACGGCCTGGGCGCGCGGGATTGCCGACCGGCCATCACTCGATCCCGACGCATTGTGGGGCAAGGCGCTGCGCGAGGTAACGGCCGAAGGTGAACGCGGCCCGCGAGCGGAAGCCGACGTGGCCGATTTCCGCCTGCGGCTGGAAGTCTTGTGCGAATCGTTGGAGGCCCAGGCGCGGCTCAACCCGCTGGGGCTGACCATCGCCCACGGCCAGCTGGTGCGGGTGATCCGCCAGCGGCTGGAGCTGGGGCAGTTGTGGCACGGCCAACCGCAGCTGATCGCGGGCGAGCTTGCCCCGCCCATCATCGTGGTCGGCCAGATGCGCAGCGGCACCACCCGGCTCCACCGCCTGCTGGCTGCCGATCCCGCGCACGCTGCCACCCGCTTCTGCGACAGTTGGAACCCCGTCCCGCGCCGCCCCGACACGCGCCCAGCCTGGTCGGCGCTGGGGCTGCTGTTCGCGCGCACGATCGATCCGTGGCTCGATTCGATCCACCCCTTCGGGATTACCCGGCCCGACGAGGAGCTGGGCTGGCTGGCCGCCGCGCTGGATCATTGCGCCTACGAAGCCCAGTGGCGCGTGCCGTCGTTCACGGCTTTCTCCGAGGATCGCGATCCCGCGCCGATCTACCGCGAATTCACCCGCATCCTGCGCACCGACGCCATGTGGCACGGCAACGCCCACCTGCCGCGCGTGCTCAAGGTGCCGCAATTTGCCGAGGACTTGCCCGCGATCCTTGGCCAGTTCCCCCACGCTCGTGTGGTGCTGACCTGGCGCTGTCCCGACGACCTTGCCGCCAGCTCCGCCTCGCTGCTGGCCAACCAGATGACCATGCAGAGCGATTCTGTCGACATGGCCTGGATCGAAGCCGAGGTGGTGCGCAAGATCGCGCTGCGGCAGGCACGGATGGACGCGGCGCTGGCCGGGTTCTGCGGACCGCTGGCAAAGGCTGATTTCGCCGCGCTGGATGCCGACTGGGAAGGCGAGATTGCCCGCGTCTACGCTGCGCTGGGGCTAACCCTCAGCCAGGCCGCCCGGCGCGCAATGCAGGCTGAACAAACGAAAACGGGCGGCGCAACGCACCGCCCGCATTCACTGGATTACTTGGCTTTCGCCGCGAAATAATCAGCCGACGATTTCTTCCGGCTTGAA
>JAGREI010000173.1 GCA_020446625.1 Erythrobacter sp. | reverse complement strand
ATTTCGCGCCCTATTCGATGGAGCGGCACCAGGACCTGGTGGCAGAGGCCGCCGCCAGCGAAGGCGTTTCCTACCGCCGCCTGGGCGAATCGCTCGACGGGCGCGCCATCGACTGCCTCGACATGGGCGAAGGCCAGACGCAGGTCTGGCTCTACGCCCGCCAGCATCCCGGCGAAAGCATGGCCGAATGGTGGATGGAAGGCGCGCTGGAAGTGCTCACCGATCCCGCCGACGTGATCGGGCGCGTGCTGCGCAGCAAGTGCCGCCTGCACGTGGTGCCCAACTGCAATCCCGACGGCAGCTTCCGCGGCCACCTGCGCACCAATGCGGTGGGGGTGAACCTCAACCGCGAATGGAGCGAGCCGAGCGCGGAGAAGTCGCCCGAAGTGCTCGCCATCCGCAACGCCATGGACGAATCTGGCGTCGACTTCGCCATGGACGTGCACGGCGACGAGGCGATCCCCGCGGTCTTCCTGGCCGGCTACGAGGGCATCCCCTCGTGGACCGAGGAGCACGGCGAACGCATGTACCGCTACCAGCGGCTGCTGGCCCGCCGCACGCCCGATTTCCAGACCGCCAAGGGCTATGTCCGGTCAGCCACCGGCAAGGCCAACCTGGGCATTTCCACCAACCTTGTGGCGGAACGCTATGGCGCCTGCGCGATGACGCTGGAAATGCCGTTCAAGGACAACGACGACTGGCCCGACGTGGCGCAGGGGTGGAGCCCCGAACGCTGCAAGGCCATGGCGCGCGAATGCCTTGGCGCGCTGGTCGAATGGCTCGACGGGGCTGACGCCTGATCCAGAGTCTGTCCTGACTTACTGGGCGCGCGTGCCGGTGATCGGCACGCCGCCAAAGTCCGACGAAGCCTCTCCCGCCAGGTGGTCGCCATCGGCGGTCAGCGTGTAGTGCAGCTCCATCGTCCCTTGCGGGGTTTCCAGCGACCGCTTGAAGGTGACGGTATTGCCGTCCACCGCCACGTCGCTGATCGTGGCATTCATCGGCGGCATGGGCGAATCGGCCGGCACGCGATCTTCCATCGCCACGGTGTAGCCTTCCGCCCCGTGACCGACGGACAGCCCGGCAGCGAAATTGCCCATCGGCGTTTCGGCCACGGTATCCCAGTTGCCCACCACGGCAGAATGATCCTGCGCCGCAGCGGCAGAGGCAAACAGCGCCGCGCCCAGCGCAGCGGATAGGAAAAGCTTGTTCATGGCTGGCAGTCTCCCGATGTCCCTGCGGCGCAGGCTATGGCGAACCGGGGGCAGCGACAAGCGGCAATCGCAGGACAGGCTCTAAGGCTGCACCACCACCCAGCGCAGCGGCCCGTCGCTCGCCTCGCCGCGCAGGTGGCGGGTGGCGGTCCACAGCGTCCAGGGGCGCTGGGCATAGTCGGGCTGGAGGAAATCGCGTTCCAGCCACAGGTTGCGCTCGATATGGGTGGCCATGGCGTGTTCGGCTTCGAAGGCAGGCGAAATGCGCAGCACCACCGGCTGGCCCACATGCCCTTCGACCTGGTTGATGAAAGTGGTCAGTTCGCTTTCCAGCCCCGCCGCCACGATCGGATCGGCGCAGGCGCTGGCCAGCTTGTCGAGCGCGATCACCGGCGGCAGCTGCGCGCCTTCGCGCGGCACGATGGTGACGAAGTTGGCGGTCTGCCGTTCCGCCGGAATGCACGGATCGTATTCGTGCACCACGCCCCAGGGCAGCCCGGCATCGCTGGCGGCCGCCATGTTGCGGGCAAAGGCCGCGTCGCGTCCTGCTGCACCCTCGCTCGCTTCCAGGTAGACGAAATCCGCCCCGATCGCGCGCAGCGCGGTGAAGTCCACCGTGCCGTCGCTTGCCCCCACCAGCGCGCCTTGCTGCGGATATTCGGCGCGCGCCGGGTGCCAGATCGCGGCCTGCCACCAGCCCCAGCCCGCCGCCAGCATGGCAGCCAGCAGCAGCACGGCGATGATCCGCCAGCGCCAGACGGTTTTGCGCGTTCGACCCATTGGTGACCCGGTTGGAAGCTCTTCAGGCCTTGATATGCAGCACGCAGATCAGCGTGAACAGCCTTCGCGCGGTTTCGAAGTCGGTTTCCACCTTGCCTTCCAGCGCATCGAGCAGGTGGCGCGTGCCGCGATCGTGGATGCCGCGCCGCGCCATGTCGATCGTCTCGATTTCCTGCGCCGACGCGCGCCGCAGCGCCTTGTAGTACGAATCGCAGATGGCAAAGTAATCGCGGATCGCCCGGCGCATCCGCGCCATGCCCAGCCCGATCGTGCCTGCCGCTTCCCCCTTGGCGTCACGGATATGCCAGGCCAGCATCCCGTCGATCACTTCCAGGTGGACCTGCCACGGCCCCTCGTGCCCCTTGTCGAGAGCGCGCAGCGGCTTGAACAGGTTGTCTTCCACCAGGTCACGCAGGGCGACTTCGCGCTCTTTCTCGATATCCTCGCTGCGCGCGATCACGGTCGCTTCGTCGAGCGTGATCTGGGCAATCGAGTTGGTCGTGCGCGGCATGGTGCGCCCTCCTGCCCCAGCCTGCCCCCATGATGCAATTGCGAAACGGAGGAGCGCGACAATTCTCCCCGCTTTCCACAGGGGCGATTGCGCGTGCATGGCTTGCGAGCCGGGCCGCACGCGCGCATCAGGGGTGCCATGTCCGACGAAGACCTGCTGATCATGGGCGACGCCAGCCGCGCCGACAGTTCCGCGCCCGCCGCTGGCCGCGCCCTGCCCGCCAACCTGGAAGCGGAGGCCGCCTTCCTCGGCGCCGCGCTGATCGACAACCGCGTGCTCGAAGACCTGCCGGTGGAACTGCGCCCGGCGCACTTCTTCGCCCCCATCCACGGCCGCATCTTCGAACGCGTGCTGACGCTGGTGGACCGGCAGATGGTGGTGACCCCGGTCACGCTGAAGCCCTATTTCGAAGGTGACGAGGCGCTGGCCGAGCTGGGCGGCACCGCTTACCTCGCCCAGCTGACCGCCGATGGCCACGGCCTGCTGGCCCCGCGCGAACTGGCGCAGCAGATCTACGACCTGGCCCTGCTGCGCGAACTGGTGGGCGTGGGCCGCGAACTGGTGGAAGACGCGCTCGATACCTCGGTCGAAGTCGAACCCATGCGGCAGATCGAGCAGGCCGAAAAGCGGCTGTTCGAAGTGGCCGAAGGCGCCACCAGCGAAAAGGCGGGCGTTGCCTTCCGCACCGCCAGCAACGAAGCGATCCGGCTGGTGGAAGCCGCCATGCAATCGGGCGGCGGCCTGTCGGGCAAGACCACCGGCCTTGCCACCATCGATTCGAAGACCGCGGGCCTGCACAATTCGGACTTGATCATCCTCGCCGGGCGTCCGGGCATGGGCAAGACCTCGCTCGC
>JAGREI010000011.1 GCA_020446625.1 Erythrobacter sp. | reverse complement strand
CAGGCGCACAGGATGCACTCGTAGAGGCCATCCAGCTTCTCGCGCTGCTTGGGCGATTGCAGGCGTTCCTTGCCGCTGGGCGTGGTGGAGACGGTCTGCAACCAGGGGCGGATCGAGGCGTACTGGGCGTAGAAATGGGTGAAATCGGGCACCAGGTCCTTCACCACTTCCATGTGCGGCAGCGGAGTGATGCGGATATCGCCCTTCAGGTCCTCGATCGCGGTGGTGCAGGCGAGGCCGTTCGACCCGTTCATGTTCATCGAGCACGAACCGCAGATGCCTTCACGGCAGGAACGGCGGAAGGTGAGGGTGGGGTCAACCTCGTTCTTGATCTTGATCAGCGCGTCCAGCACCATCGGCCCGGTCTGCTCCAGGTCCAGCTCGAAGGTGTCGTAACGCGGATTTTCGCCTGAGTCGGGGTCGTAGCGATAGATGCGGAACTTGCGGATCTTGCCGCCGGTTTCCGCCTTGTGCGCCTTGCCTGCGCCGGTGATCTTGCTGTTCTTGGGAAGAGTGAAGGTCGCCATGTGACAAGTCCCGCCTGTAGGTTTGCATCCTCCCTAACGCCTGTGGCGGCGGACGCAAGGCGCAGGCTTGTTGCTTCCGCATTGGCACCCGTTTAGAGGGGCGCTCGTGAGTGCAGTTACCCCCCCGAACCCCCTCGATAGCTACGGCGCCTGGATAGCCCAGGTCGCTGACGACTGGCCGGAAGATGCGCGCGACTGGGCGCACCGCGAATTCGTCGACACCGTGGCCGTGATGATTCCCGGTGCGGTGGAGCCGGTGGCGGACAAGCTGGTGCAGGTGGTTGCGGCGTGGGGGCTGGGACCGTGTTCGGTGTTCGGCCAGCAGGTGAAGCTTGCGGCGCCCTGGGCCGCCATGGTCAACGGCACCGTGGCCCACGCGCTCGACTTCGACGACAACTTCGATCCGCCCAAGGCGCATCCCACTACCACGCTGCTGCCTGCGATCATGGCCGTGGCGGAGGAGCGCGGCCTTTCGGGCGCGGCCTGCATCGACGCCTATATCGTCGGTTTGCAGATCCTCGGACGGATCGGGCAGGGCATCAACCCCACGCACCGCAACCGTGGCTGGCACGCCACCGCGACCGTGGGCGTGATGGGGACCACCGCTGCCGTCAGCCGCCTGCTGAAGCTGGACGCCGAAACCTGCGCCCGCGCGCTGTCGATTGCCACCAGCATGTCTGCCGGGTTCATGAGCCAGTTCGGCACCGAGATGAAGCCGGTCCACGCCGGGCTCGCCGCCAAGGGCGGGATCATGGCGGCGACGATGGCGCAGGCCGGGATCACCGCCGGGCGCGATACGCTGGACGGGCGGACGGGCATGAACCGGCTGATGGTCGGCCCCGATTACGAGCACCTGCGCGACACCATCGAGCATGTCGAACACGGGCAGAACCTGCGCTACGAGCTGGAATCGGTGGGCGAACCGCTGCTGATTACCCAGCACAAGTTCCGCGTGAAGCGGTTCCCCACCTGCGGCGCGATCCACCGGGCGATGGATGGCGTGCTGGACCTGCGCGCCGCGCACGGTTTCACCGCCGCCGATGTGGCCAGCGTCGACCTGCAC
Source organism: Erythrobacter sp. (assembly GCA_020446625.1). Taxonomy (GTDB): domain Bacteria; phylum Pseudomonadota; class Alphaproteobacteria; order Sphingomonadales; family Sphingomonadaceae; genus Alteraurantiacibacter. Next base: position 1,940 of record JAGREI010000011.1, on the reverse strand, counting down.
ATGCCGCGCGTCCACTTCAACAACGTGTTCTACACCGATCCGCAAAGCCCGCTGGAAGCCAAGTTCTCCGCCGAATATGCGGTGGGCTGCGTGCTGGCGCGCGGTGACTGCACCTTGAGTGACTTCACCGAGGACAAGATCTGGGCCGATGACGTGCGCAGCCTGTTCCCGATCATCCACCGCCACCCGGTCGACAAGCTGGAAGGCGAATTCCCCACCGAAGTTCACCTGACGCTGAAGGACGGGCGCCGGTTCGTCTCGATCCATGAATGGCCCAAGGGCAGCAAGGCCGCACCCTTCACCTGGGATGAATACTGGGCCAAGTTCGATGGCTGCTGTATCGGGGTGCTCGAAGGTGAGGCCAAGGCAAAGCTGCGCGACCTGTGCCAACGCCTGCCGGACCTGGCCGATGCCGGTGACCTGATGCGCGCGGCAGCCTTTACGCCGCTATCGTGAAAGACCCCAAGATGACCGAGACCGAATCCTTTCCCTACGCATCCTGCCTGGTGATGGCCGCCAGCCGTCGCGGCGTGGATGACCCGGTGGCGAAGATCCAGGGCCTGTCGCACAAGTGCCTGGTCGAGATCGACGGGCAGGTGATGCTGGAACGGGTGCTGGAAGCACTGGTGGATTCGAGCTGCTTCAACACGATCCACGTCTCGGTCGACCATATCGACATCCTCACCGCCACGCCGCGAATGGCTGGCTGGGTGGACGAGGGCAGGGTGGTTTTCGTGCAGGCGCACGGCAACCTGGCGGATTCGGTGCTGAAGGCGCTGGACCATATCCCCGAGGCGCTGCCGCTGGTGATAACCACTGGCGACAATGCCCTGCATACTCCGGAAATCATTCGTGATTTCGTGCGCGATGCCCATGCCAGCCAGGCCGATGCCGTGGTGGGCATGACGCGCGAAAGCGTGGTGCTGCGGGAATATGCCAATTCCGGCCTGGCCTTCCACCGGCTGAAGGATGACGGCTTTTCGAGCTGCAACCTCTATGCCTTGAAGACCCCCAATGCGACCAAGGCGGTGCAGATTTTCGAAGGTGGCGGCCAGTTCGGCAAGCGCCACATGCGCATCCTCAAGGCATTCGGCCTGTGGCCCTTCGTGATCTACAAGCTGAAGCTGAAGGACTTCGACGGGCTGCTCGCCTCGATCAGCAAGCGGCTGAAGGTGAAGGTCGATACCTCGTGGCTGGAATATCCGTGGGGGCCGATCGACGTCGACCACGAACACAGCTTCAACCTCACCGAAGCCACGCTGATCAAGCGGCGTGAGTCAGCGGAAGGCTGACGTCTACAGCCGCTGGTCGCTGGCGTCCTTGGGCAGCGCGCTCTTGACGTCGTAGATCGCCGCGCCGGGCTTGCCCAGCGCACGGATGCCTTCCGGCCCCATGGCGACGATGTTCTCGTGCGCCACGGCTAGGATGATCCCGTCGTATTCGCCGGTCTTGAGCGTCTGCACCGGGCGAATGCCGTATTCGTGCGCACATTCGTCGGCATCCACCCAGGGATCGTAGACGTCCACCGCGATGTCGAATTCCTGCAAGTGGTGGACGATGCTGGCGACCTTGGTGTTGCGATGGTCGGGGCAGTTTTCCTTGAAGGCAAAGCCCAGCACCAGCACCTTCAGGTCACCCTGCAACAGCCCCTTGCGACCCATCAGCCGCACGAACTGGTTGACCACGTACTTGCCCACCCGGTCGTTGATCCGGCGGCCCGCCAGGATCACTTCGGGGTGGTGGCCGATCTCCTCGGCCTTGTGCGTGAGGTAGTAGGGATCGACCCCGATGCAGTGACCGCCGACGAGGCCGGGGCGCACTGCCATGAAGTTCCACTTGGTGCCGGCCGCTTCCAGCACTTCCACCGTATCAATACCGATCAGGTTGCAGATCATCGCCAGTTCGTTGGCGAGCGCGATGTTGAGGTCGCGCTGGGTGTT
>JAGREI010000172.1:6995-7330 GCA_020446625.1 Erythrobacter sp. | reverse complement strand
GTGCCACGGCAATGGCGATGCCGCCACGCTTGGCCCCGATCCCGAAGGCGCGCCGATGGCCGCGCAAGGCTTCGGCTGGGACAACCCCGCCGCCAGCGGCCTGCCCGACAGCGCGATCACCTCGGGCATCGAAGGCCCGTGGACCAACACTCCGTTCGAATGGAGCCAGAACTACTTCCGGCTGCTGTTCAAGTACGAATACAAGCTGGTGAAGTCGCCCGCAGGCGCCAACCAGTGGACGCCGATCGACCCCGATCCCGCCGACATGGCTCCCTCGGCCGGTAATCCGGACGTGCTGGTTCCCACCATCATGACCACGGCCGACATGGCGATGA
>JAGREI010000172.1:179-6932 GCA_020446625.1 Erythrobacter sp. | reverse complement strand
GCCTGGTTCAAGCTGACCCACCGCGACATGGGGCCGAAGGCGCGCTACCTCGGGCCGGAAGTCCCCGCCGAAGACCTGATCTGGCAGGACCCGGTTCCCGCTGGCAGCAAGCCCTCGGATGCCGACGTGGCCGCGTTCAAGGCCGCGATCCTGGGCAGCGGCCTGTCGGTCAGCGCGCTGGTGAAGGCGGCCTGGGCCTCGGCCTCGACCTATCGCCGGACCGACCATCGCGGCGGCTCCAACGGCGCCCGCGTGCGGCTCGCCCCGCAGAACGGCTGGGAAGTCAACGATCCGGCGGAACTGGCCGGTACGCTGGCCACAATCGATTCGCTGCGCGGTAACCTGTCGATGGCCGATGCCATCGTGGCAGCAGGCTCTGCGGCGGTCGAGAAGGCCGCAGCCGATGGCGGCAACGCCGTCAGCGTGCCCTTCACCGGCGGTCGCGGCGATGCCAGCGATGCACAGACCGATGCCGAAAGCTTCGACTACCTCAAGCCGCTGGCCGATGGCTTCCGCAACTACCGCCAGGGCAGCCTGACGGTGCGGACCGAAGACCTGCTGGTGGACCGGGCGGACCTGCTGGGCCTGACGGTGCCGGAAATGGCGGTGCTGGTGGGCGGCCTGCGCGTGCTGGGTGCCAATACCGGCGACAGCGCACACGGCGTGTTCACCGACCGCAAGGGCCAGCTGACCAACGACTTCTTCGTCAACCTGCTCGACATGTCCACCAAGTGGACCGCGAGCGCGGACGAGGAAGAGTTCACCGGCACCTGCCGCAAGACCGGCGCCACCAAGTGGACCGCCACCCGCGCAGACCTGGTGTTCGGCTCCAACAGCCAGCTGCGCGCCGTAGCCGAAGTCTATGCGCAGGCAGGCAATGCCGCGAAGTTCGCCAAGGACTTCGCCAAGGCCTGGACCAAGGTGATGAACGCGGGGAATTTCTGATCCCGGCGTAACAGTCCCCCAGGACCGGAGAACCGGCCCCCCGGCTCTTCGGGTCGCACGAAGGCCCTCGGCAGCCCAGGCTGCCGGGGGCCTTTTCATGTCAGGAAAAGTTCGGGAGGATGCCGGTAAAGCAGGCCATGGCAGCCACCAGGTGCAGGCCCGCCAGCGCCAGGGCGGCGGCGGGATTGCGCCGCGCGCGCAGCCAGCCCAGCAGCGCGCCGTAGGCAGGGAACTGCGCCAGCCCGATCGCCAGCGACACGGCTCCGATCCGCCCTTCCACCAGTGTCAGCAGCATGGAATAGGGAAACAGCAGCCGCGCCGCCACATAGTCGCCATGCCCAGCGCCTGCCGAAACGAAGGCGGCCAGCAGCGCCATGCCCCCTGCCAGCATCCCCAGCGACAGCCCCGCCAGCATGGCGGGCAGCACGCGTCGCGCAGTCGGAGCATGGTCATTCATCGGGCTCTCCTCAGCACAAGGTAGATCGCCCCTTCGCCGCCGTGGCGGCGTTGCGCAGGGCGCACTGCGGCGATGTCCGATCCGTGTGGCCCCGCGGCCAGCCAGTCGAGCACCTTGGCCCGGATCGCGCCGCGCCGCTCGCCCCGGTCGGCGGCGTCGACCGGGCGCGGCTTGCCGGTGACCACAAGCACCAGCCGCGCGCCCATGGCCTTGGCCTGCACCAGTCCGTCATCCAGCCGCCGGTGCGCCTGTTCGAGGTTGCAGCCATGCAGGTCGAGCGTGAAATCGGGCTGGGTGGAGGTACGCGAAAGGCGCCGCTCCCAGTGCGAATCGAGGCCGTGGCCACCGTCCACCGGACGCAGTGGCGGGCTGGCGGCGGGCTGGTGCAACGGCACCGGATGCGCGCGGGCGGCCAGCTTCTTCGGTTGTTTCGCCGGGGGTGCTGGTGGCGGCGCGGCGGCGTTCACCGGCGCGGCGGGCCGTTTGGGCGCCGGATGCATGGGCCGCACCGTGCTGGCCAGCTTGTGCCACAGCGCGGCCTCGTCGGGCGATAGACCACGCGGGGCGCGCATTACTGGTCCTGTCCGTTCAGGCCCAGCCGCCGGGCGGCGTCCTGCGGCAGCAGCACCAGCGCCGATCCGCGCCCGCTCATTCCGCCCGCCACTTCACGCGCGCGCGGCCCGGCGCCCCAGAAGGTGTCGAAGCGGTTCGGGCCGGTGATCGCGCCGCCGGTATCCTGCGCCACCCACAGCCCGTCAGCCTCGTCGCGATCGAGATCCAGCCACACCGGCGCGCCGTAGGGAACGTAGTCGGGATCGACCGCCACCGAGTTTTCCGCCGTCACCGGCACCCCGATCGAGCCCAACGGACCGATCGCGGCATTGGGGCCGCTCAGCACCTGGAAGAACACCCAGCTTTCGTTCTCCTCCATGATCGCGCGGCCTTCGGCGGGGCGATCGCGCAGGTATTGCATGATGCCCTGCATGGACGTGGCATAGCCGGTGCCGGGGCCAATCAGCCCGCGCTGGCGCATCAGCGCGCCGATGCCGGTGTAGCTGTGGCCGTTCTGTCCGGCATAGCCGATCCGCAGCACCTCGCCATCGGGGCCGATCAGCTGGCCCGATCCCTGGATCTGGAGGAAGAACACTTCCACCGGGTCCGCCGCCCAGCCGATCTCCAGCCCGCGCCCGGCCAGCGCCCCGCCGTCGATCTCGGCGCGGGTATAGTAGGGGACGCAGCGCCCGTCAGGCGTGCGGCGCGACAGCGGTGCGCGGCCCGTGCGCTCGCTTTGCGCAATGTCGTCACGCCAGCAGCGTTCCAGATCCTGCGGCACGCCGTAGACCGGCACGTCATAGCCCGCGCGGCGGCTGCGCACCCCGGCGATCTGCGGTTCGAAATAGCCGGTGGCGAAGCCCTGCCCGTCCCCCACCACGGCGGCGGTGAAATAGCGGCGGAAGAAGTCGGTCGCCTGGGTGCGCGGCCACAGGCTGGCGGCTTCGCAGGGCACTACCCAGTCGGCGGGACGGGTAAGGCCCGACACGTCCTCGCGCTGGCGCACCACCGGGCAGCTGGCGGCAAAGGCATCCAGCGCATTGCTGGCATCCACGCTGCGCAGGTTGAGGCTGGAAAGCCGCGGCCCGGCGCGCACGCCCAGGCTGATGGCATTGGGGCCGATCGCCGTCGGCCCTTCGCTGGGCGGGATGATGCGCGAACACCCGGCGACCAGCGCCAGCGTGGCTAGGGCAATGAGGAGACGCGGGAATTTCACCCGCGCATGGCTATCAGCCCGCGTCGGTCTCGTCGAGCAGCCACTGGGGATCATGCGACCGCGTATCGCGGCTGAAGGTCCATACGTCGCGGCTTTCCACCGCGTCGTCCAGCGAACCGGCGATGACATTGCCATCCTTGTCGCGCGTGACGCTGGCGATGTCGGACACGAAGCGCAGCGTGATGCGCGCCATGGAGCCGTGCAGTTCGGCCGAATGGACGGTAACGTCCTCGATCCGGATCAGCTTGTTGTTGAGCGTGATGCCGGCCGCCTCCCGCTCGTCGATCACCGACACGAAGCTTTCGTACACGTCATCGTCGCACAGGCTGCGCAGTTCGGCCTTGTCTCCTTCCCAGAAGCTTTCCAGCACCACCTCGTAGGCGCCCTTGGCCCCTTCGATGAAGCCGATCAGGTCGAAACTGCGATCGGCGGCGGAAATCTCGCGCAGGCCGCGTTCGATCGCGGGCGGGAAGCCGGGCATGGGGCGTTCGCCCACCAGGGGATCGCCCTGGCCCTGCGGCGCGCTGGGCTGCGGCTTGGTCTCGTCCGGCGCGTCAAACCGGTTGGTGGGCACGATCTCCTCCTCATGCTCTGCCCGGCGCCCGAGCACCGAATAGAGCCGCATGCCCAGAAAGGCCGCGATCATGGCAAGGATGACAATCTCGTAAATCACCGCAACGATTCCAATCTGCCCACTGATTCATGGCTGCGGGCAAGCCTTAGACACATAGTGAACCAGATAGGGTTGAATATCAATTGAACAACCGCGCCTTACGCAAGCCTGAAGCAAGTGCGCAACAGTGGCAGCGCCGCCGCAGCGGCATTGCGGCGCAAGGCAAGGGGTGATAGGCGCGCGCCCAGCATTTTTCCCGCGCGCCCCTGGCGCGCCCAGACAGCAGCGAAAGACAGCATTATCATGGCCGAAGAAGGCGACGTCCTCAAGAATCTCGACCCCGCTCCCCAGGGCAACGGCGCCGATACCGCGCCGGTGGCGGGAATCATCTCGCAATACGTGAAGGACCTGTCGGTCGAGAATCCGCGCTCGCCCGACAGCTTCCGCTGGACCGATGCGCCCAGCATGGACGTGCAGTTCAACATCGGCGCCAACAAGGTGAATGACGAGGTGCAGGAGGTCGAACTGAAGATCACCGTCACCGCCACGCACCAGGCCGGCACCGCCTATATCGTGGACCTGAGCTATTGCGGCCTGGTGGGAATGCGCAACATGGTGGAAGCGCAGGCCCATGCCTTCCTTTACGCCGAAGCGCCGCGCATCCTGTTCCCCTTCGCCCGCCGGGTGGTGTCGGACGCGATCCGCGACGCCGGTTTCGCCCCGCTGATGCTCGACCCGATCGACTTCAACGGCCTCTACATCCAGCGGATGCAGCAGCGCGATGCGCAGGCTGGCGCACCGGTGGCACCGGCGGGTAGCGAAGCCTGATCCCAGGTCCGCAGGCAGGAGCTGGACGATGAGTCTGGTCCGCAACGTCGGCACCATCGGCGGGCTGACCCTGGTCAGCCGCATTTTCGGCTTTGCCCGCGACATGCTGCTGGCCCGCGTGCTGGGCGCGGGGCTGGCGGCGGACGCCTGGCAGCTGGCCTTCACCCTGCCCAACACCTTCCGCCGCCTGTTTGCGGAAGGTGCCTTCAGCGTCGCCTTCGTGCCGATGTACACCCGCCGCCTGCACGCCGAGGGCGAGGAGGTGGTGGACGGCAACCAGCAGGCCGCCGACCAGTTCGCCGGCGACGTGCTGAGCGTGTTCATCTGGGTGCTGCTGGGCTTCTCCGCGCTGTGCATGGTGGCCATGCCGGGGATCGTCTGGCTGCTGGCGCGCGAATACCAGAGCGTGCCGGGCAAGTTCGAACTGTCGGTCGTGCTGAGCCAGGTGACCTTTCCCTACCTGATGCTGGTCAGCCTGGTGGCCATGCTGTCCGGGCTGCTCAACGCGCGCAGCCACTTTGCCCCCGGCGCCATCGTGCCGGTGCTGCTGAACGTCGTGATGATCGGCGGCATCGTGACCGGCTGGTATCTGCGCGGCGACAGCGGTGACGATACGATCGTCGCCTGGGCGCTGGCGATTTCGCTGGCCCTGGCCGGGTTCGCCCAGCTGGGTTACATGTGGTGGGCCACGCGCCGCGCGGGCGTCCACCTGAAGATCACCCGCCCGCGCTTCACGCCAGAGGTGAAGCGGCTGGGAATGCTGATCCTGCCCGCCACCTTTGGCGCGGGCATCTACCAGATCAGCCAACTGGTCGACACCTTCTTCGCCACCAGCCTGCCGCAGGGCAGCCTCAGCCTGCTCAAGTATGCCGACCGGCTGAACCAGATGCCGCTGGGCATCTTCGGCATCGCGCTGGGTACGGCCATCCTGCCCATGCTGGCGCGGCACATCCACGCGGGCGACAAGGCAGAGGCGCAGCGGCTGCAAGCCAATGCGGTGGAGATCGCCATGCTGCTGTGCCTGCCCTGTGCGGTGGCGCTGTCGATCTGCGCCGAGGCTTTCACCGCGGGCATCTTCCAGGGCGGCCGGATGACGGCGGAGGATACCGCGATCATGGGCCAGATCGTGGTGGCGCTGGTCTGCGGCCTGCCTGCCTATGTGCTGGTGAAGGTGTTCCAGCCCGCCTTCTTCAGCCGCGAGGATACCCGCACCCCGGTGTTCGTGGCGGCGGGCGCGCTGGCGGTGAACGTGGCGCTCAATTTCTACGTCGTGCCGCGTTACGGCATCGTCGGACTGGCGGCTGCCACCGCAATCACCGCGACGCTGAACGTGCTGACGCTCTACACCATCCTGCAAGTGCGCGGCTGGTTCCACTTCACCGGCAAGCTGGCGGGCCGCATCGCCCGGCAGCTGCTGGCGACGGTGGTGATGGCGGCGCTGCTGTACTGGCTGGTGCCGTTGCTGGAACCCTACTGGCGCGGCGACTGGATGCACCGGATCTGGTCGCTGTCGGCACTGGTGGGGGCAGGCGCGCTGGTGTTCTTCGCCGCCGCCTTCGCGTTCGGCGCGCTCGACAAGGACCTGATCGCGCAGCTGCGGCGGCGGCGCCCAGCAAATCCCGCCTGATCTTGCTCCACGGCCCGGCTGTGCTAAGCGGCTCGCCCATGACTGCAATGATCCTCTCGACCGGTTCGGCCCCGCTGCGCTTCACGCTGCGCGGGCGGGCGGCCTGGCGATGGCTCGGATTGGCCTAGCACAAACCATCCCCTCGCTGGCCTGCGGGCCGGCCCGTCGCATTTAACATGAGAGTATCACCATGATCGTCGTTTCCGGCATCCAGCCCACCGGCAAGCCCCACCTCGGCAACTACCTCGGCGCCATCCGCAACTATGTGAAGTTGCAGGACCAGGCCGTGGCCCAGCAGGGCAAGTGCCTGATCTTCCTCGCTGACCTGCACGCCATCAGCCTGCCGCACAGTCCGGCCGAACTGCACGCCTCCACGCTGGAGATGGTCGCCACGCTGGTCGCCTGCGGGCTCGATCCGGCCAAGACCGTGCTGTTCAACCAGGCGCAGGTTCCCGCCCATGCCGAACTGCAATGGCTGCTGATGGGTACGGCGCGCATGGGCTGGCTCAACCGCA
>JAGREI010000172.1:0-159 GCA_020446625.1 Erythrobacter sp. | reverse complement strand
ACAAGGCGGGCAAGAACCGCGAAGGCCAGTCGGTCGCGCTGTTCGGCTATCCGGTGCTGCAAGCCGCCGACGTGCTGCTGTACCAGGCCACCCACGTTCCCGTGGGCGAAGACCAGAAGCAGCACTTGGAGCTGGCGCGCGACATCGCGCAGAAGTTCA
>JAGREI010000171.1:13055-13448 GCA_020446625.1 Erythrobacter sp. | reverse complement strand
CCCTCGCCGACCACGTCGCTGTACCAGTTCCAGGCCTCGGGGTTGATCGGCTCGCCGACCGAGCCCAGCAGTTTGAGCGAGGATAGGTCGTACTTGCTGACGAAGTCGTTGCCCTGGCCGATCAGCGCGCGGATCGCGGTGGGGGCGGTGTAGAGGATGGCGACCTGGTGCTTGTCGGTCACTTCCCACAGGCGGCCATGGTCGGGCCAGTTGGGCACGCCCTCGAACACCAGGCTGGTGCCGGCGTTGAGCAAGGGGCCGTAGGTGACATAGGTGTGGCCGGTGATCCAGCCGATGTCGGCGCTGCACCAGAACACCTCACCCGGACGATAGTCGAAGGTGTAGTGGAAGGTGATCGCCGCCCACAGGGCATAGCCGCCGGTGGTGTGGAGC
>JAGREI010000171.1:0-13024 GCA_020446625.1 Erythrobacter sp. | reverse complement strand
ACAGCGGGTCTTCCGCGTTCATCACCTCGCACGGGCAGTCGGCATCGCTGGCGAGGTCGTAGAGCCAGAAGTCGCGGCCTTCGGTCATCGCCACGTCGGCGCCGGTGTTGTGGATCACCAGCACGCCATCGACCGAGACGTTGTGCAGGTCCAGCGCGGCATCGACATTGGCCTTCAGCGGTACATGCTTGCCGCCTCGCAGCCCTTCGTCGGCGGTGACGATGAAGCGGCTCTGGCAGTCCTCCACGCGCCCGGCGATGCTTTCGGGCGAGAAGCCGCCGAAGATCACCGAATGCACCGCCCCGATGCGCGCGCAGGCGAGCATGGCGACGGCGCCTTCGACCACCATCGGCATGTAGATCGTGACGCGGTCACCCTTCTGCACGCCCATGGCCTTCAGCGCATTGGCCATGCGCACCACTTCGGTGTGCAGCTGGGCATAGGTGACGGTGCGGCCGGGCGATGCGGGATCGTCGGGTTCGAAGATGAAGGCGGTGCGATCGGCGTGTTCGGGCAGGTGCCGGTCCACGCAATTGTAGCACAGGTTCAGCTCGCCATCGGCAAACCAGCTGATGGAAACGGGATCATAGGACCATTCGCCCGCCCTGGTCGGCGCCTTGTACCAGTCGAGCCGCTTGGCCTGTCCCAGCCAGAAGGCATCGGGTTCCTCCACCGATCGGCGGTACATGTCCTCGTACTGCTGCGAGGTGCACCAGGTGCCGCCGGGGGCTTCGGGCTTGGGGACGAATTCTTCCATTGCTGACTCCTCCATTGCCAACCTCTTAGCGGGCCGGATGGAGCGGGCAAGGCCCGAACAGATGGATGTTCAGCCAGCGTCGGGCTGCATGTCGGGATGGGCGCGCTGAAAGGCGGGCAGGGCCAGGCAGGCAGCCTCGATCCGGGTCATGCGGGGGGACTGCGACAGGTCGTAGGCAAAGCGCCGGGCGTTGTAGAGTTGCGGGATCAGCACCAGTTCGAACAGGCCGGGCGCGTCGAACAGGAACTGGCCGGTATCCAGCTGTTCCAGCCGCGCTTCCAGTGGGCGCAGCGTCTTGGCCAGCCAGTGGCGATACCAGGTGTCGATCTGGTCCTGCGAATGGCCGAGCGGGTGCTTAAGGTACTTCAGCACCGGCAGGTTCAGCGGCGCGTGCAGTTCGGTGGCAATGGCATAGGTCAGCTCGCGCGCGGTGAAGCGATCCTCGATCCCGGCGGGCAGCAGCGGGCGATCCGGATAGCGTTCGTCGAGCCATTCGATGATCGCCATCGACTGCGCCCGGTCGCGCCCGTCGGCCTGCAACATCGGCACGCCGGCAAACGGATTACGCGCGGTAAAGGCTTCATCGCGCTGGGCATTCTCAACCAGGTTGACCGGGCAGACGGTGTAGGCCAGCCCCTTCAGTTCCAGCGCCAGGCGCAGGCGATAGCTGGTGGAACTGCGCCAGTAACCGTAGAGTTTCATTGCCTTGCAAGCTCCCGTGATGTTTCGTCATCCTAGCGCGCTGGGCTATGCCGCCAAGAGCAGGATTGCGCAAGAAAGTTTCAGGTGATACTAAATGGCCATGCAGTATCAGACCGGCTTCCTGAACCACTTCGCCACCGAGGCCGTGGCGGGTGCGCTGCCCGTGGGGCGCAACTCGCCGCAGCGGCCCGCCTTCGGGCTCTATGCCGAACAGTTCAGCACCAGTGCCTTCACCATGCCGCGCGCGGAGAACCGCCGCAGCTGGCTCTACCGGATGCGGCCCACCACGGCGCACGGGGCCTTCGTTTCCTATGCCGGGGCGCCCCTGTTCACTGCGCCTGACGGCAGCCATACCACCCCCAACCGGCTGCGCTGGGATCCGCTGCCGATCCCCGCTGGCGCGGTCGATTTCGTCGACGGCATGGTGTGCTGGGGCGGCAATGACGGCATCGGCGTGCATTGCTATGCCGCCACGGCCAGCATGGACAAGCGCGCCTTCCAGGACAGCGATGGCGAGCTGCTGCTGGTGCCGCAGCAGGGGGCCTTGCGGATCGTCACCGAGCTGGGCCTGATCGAAGTCGAGCCGGGCTTCATCGCCCTGATCCCGCGCGGGATGCGGTTCCGGGTGGAACTGCCGGATGGACCCGCGCGCGGCTATGTGTGCGAGAACTTCGGCGCGCCCTTCCGCCTGCCCGACCTTGGTCCCATCGGCGCCAACGGCCTCGCCAACCCGCGCGATTTCGAAGCGCCCGTGGCCTGGTTCGAGGATCGCGATGAACCGTTCGAGATCGTCCAGAAATTCAACGGTCGGTTGTGGACGACGACCATCGACCATTCACCGTTCGACGTGGTCGCCTGGCACGGTAATTCGGCGCCTTGCCGCTACGACCTCGCCCGGTTCAACACGCTTGGCACGGTCAGCTATGACCACCCCGATCCGTCGATCTTCACCGTGCTCACCAGCCCGTCTGACACCCCCGGCACGGCCAATTGCGACTTCGTGATCTTCCCCCCGCGCTGGATGGTGGGCGAGGACACCTTCCGCCCGCCGTGGTTCCACCGCAACCACATGAGCGAGTACATGGGGCTGGTGAAAGGCGTCTACGATGCCAAGGAGGGTGGCGGATTCGTGCCCGGCGGCGCCTCGCTCCACAACCAGTTCAACGGCCACGGCCCCGATGCCGAAAGCACGCGGATGGCGATGGCGGCAGACCTTAAGCCGGTGAAGATCGAGGACACGCTGGCCTTCATGTTCGAAAGCCGCACCCTGATCCATACCACCCCTTTCGCCATGACCGGCGGCCTGTTGCAGGCTGATTACGATGCCTGCTGGAACGGCTTTCCGAAAGCGCAATTGCCATGACCATCGACCTCGATTTCACGCACGATCCGCAAGCGCGCAGCTGGATCGAAGGCCCTGCCAGCCATGCGGATTTCCCGGTGCAGAACCTGCCGCTGGGCGTCTTCGCTCCGCCTGACGATCCAGACCGGCCGCGCGGCGGGGTGGCGATCGGGGACTATGTGCTCGATCTGGAGCGGCTCGACGAAGCGGGCATTGTCAGCCCCGAAGCACGGCTGGCGCTGGGGCTGGCCCGGCGCGCGCCGCTCAATGCCTTCTTTGCCGATCGCGCACACGCCCGCGTGCTGCGCCGGGCGTTGTTCGTGCTGCTGACCGACGAGCGCCAGCAGGCCAAGGTGCGCCCCTGCCTGCGCTGGCGGGCCGACATGCACATGCGCCTGCCCTTCGCGGTGGGCGACTACACCGATTTCTACACCGGCATCCACCATGCGGAGAACATCGGCAGGCTGTTCCGCCCCGACAATCCCTTGCTGCCCAACTACAAGTACGTGCCGATCGGCTACCACGGTCGCGCCAGTTCGATCCGCGCATCGGGCGTGCCGGTGCGGCGACCCATGGGGCAGACCAGGGCGCCCGATGCAGCCGAACCCGTGTTCGGCCCGTGCAAGCGGCTCGACTACGAGCTGGAAATGGCGATCTGGGTGGGCGAGGGCAACGCGCTGGGCCATCCCATCGCGATTGGCGAGGCGGGGCGGCACGTGGCGGGCCTGTCGATCCTCAACGACTGGTCGGCGCGCGACATGCAGGCGTGGGAATACCAGCCCTTGGGGCCGTTCCTGGCCAAGAACTTCCATTCCACGGTTTCGCCTTGGGTGGTGACCATGGACGCGCTTGCCCCCTTCCGCGTGCCGCAACCGGCGCGCCCGGCGGGCGATCCCGCGCCCTTGCCCTATCTGCTCGACGCTGAAGACCAGGCCCATGGTGCGCTCGACGTGCAGATGGAGGTCTGGCTCTCCACGGTGAAGATGCGGGCTGCGGGCGAGGCGCCGCACCGGCTTTCCAGCGGCCCGATGACGGCGATGTACTGGACCATGGCGCAACTGGTGGCGCACCACGCCTCGAACGGTTGCGATCTCCAGCCGGGCGACCTGCTCGGCACCGGCACCCTTACCAGCGGCGCGCCGGGCGGGGAGGGCAGCCTGATGGAACTGACCCTGGGCGGCAAGGCGGCGATCACGCTGCCCAACGGCGAGAAGCGCACCTTCCTGGAAGACGGCGACGAAGTGGTGATGACCGCCTTCGCCCAGCGCCATGGCTACGCGCGCATCGGCTTCGGTGAATGTCGCGGGACGGTGGTGGGCTGATTGCCTCGCCCCGGCACAAGGTTTCGCGTGTGACGAAACCGCTTGCGGCCTGAAAAACAAGCGATAAGCATCGTTCCATCCCGCAGGCACGGTGCCGCTGCGGAATTGGAAGAAAGGACGTGGCCGGCGGGGGGACGCTCGGGTCGCATTCTGCATCAGAACAACAACCGTTTTCCAACCGGCAACGCCCGCAACGGGGAATTGCCGAGATGCTCAAGAAGAACCTCAAACTGTCCGCCGCCACGCTGGCCGTGGCCGTCGCCATTTTCGCCACGCCCGCAATGGCCGACGACTGCTTCCTCGATCGCGACAACGACGGTATCATCGATGCCGGGCCCGGCGGCGACGATGATGGCGGAGCGAGCAGCGGCAACGGCGACAGCCGCGTGGCCTGCGGCGTCGGAGCGAGCACACAGGCACCCTATTCAGTGGTTATCGGCCACAATGCAGTGATCGGATCAAATGCCGATGGCGGTGTGGCAATCGGCCACATTGCTGCGGTCACAGGCCTTGGTGGGATCGCCATCGGCGGCGATACCGATCCCGTTGTTGCTACGTCAACGCTTGCCAGCGGAACCTACGCCATCGCAATCGGGAACGAAACGCGCGCGGTCGGCACTCGCACCGTTTCTCTCGGATACTCGACCATCGCTAACGGACTTAACGGAATCGCGATCGGGAACCTTGCGGAGACCGGCAACATCAACAGCGCGATCGCAGTCGGTTCGGGGTCCTATGCATCGGGATCCTATTCCATCAGCGTGGGACAAGGGGCCGCGGCTGGCGGGGGATCAAGCGTTGCCATCGGCAACCAGGCCGGATCCAGTCTGCCCACGACCGGGAGCACCGCGATCGGCGCAAGTGCGCTCGTCTTTGAAGCTGGAGGAACCGCGATTGGCGCGGCTACCACCGCCCAGACGGATAGCCTCGCGGGTGGCCTGCGGGCCAATGCGGCCGGTCTTGCCGACGTCGCCCTGGGAGCATTCGCGTCGACTTCCGGCGGAACGGGTTCTGCGGGCAACATTGCCATCGGCGGTGTGGCGCATTCGAGCATCAGCGACTCCTCTCTTGGCGTCAATGCTTCGACGGTCACTAGTCCTACCCTTTCCAATGGTGGTAATTCCATCGCCATCGGCTCGTCTGCATTGTCGACCGCCGAAGGATCGGTGGCGATCGGCGGGGATTCGAATGACAGCGGCGTGCTGGGCGCGCAGGCAACCGGGGTGCGATCGGTCGCGGTGGGGTCAGACGCGGTCGCCAGCGTCATCAACGCCACCGCTTTGGGTGCTACCAGCCTGGCCAGCGGAGCGAGCTCTACCGCGCTCGGTCGGGCCAGCGAAGCGTCTGGAGACTTCGCCTCCGCCACCGGCACGGGCAGCAACGCCATCGGCAACTATTCGACCGCCACCGGCGCATTCAGCGATGCCATCGGCAACGGCGCCATCGCCATGGGCGGCGAGGCGACGACCTTCAACGCCGGCGGCACTACCCACGGCAATATCGCGATCGGTTCGTCCAGCGGAGAGGTGAGCGGCAGTTTCGGCGGCACCCTGACCACGGCCAACGGCGGCAACTCCATCGCCATCGGCACGGCGGCGCAATCTACCGTTGCCAATGCCGTGGCGCTGGGCGCGGGATCGATTGCCAACGTGGCGAACACCGTCTCGGTCGGTGCTTCCGGGGCGGAGCGGCGGATCGTCAACGTCGCCAATGCCACCGGGCTGACCGACGCGGTGAACCTGGGCCAGCTCAACGCGGCCATCGCCGGAGTCTCGGGCGGCGGCTCGCCGTTCCTCGCGGTCAACTCCACCGGAGCGCCCGCCAGCGCGCAGGGGGCGACCTCGCTGGCGCTTGGCGTGGGTGCCAGCACCGGCACGGATGCGCAGTTCGGCATGGCCATCGGCCGCAACGCCAGCACCACCGCCGAACAGGGGCTGGCGGTCGGTTCCAATGCCACGGTCACCGGCGCACGCGGCACCGCCTTCGGTTTCCGCGCCGCGGCGGCACGCGATGCCATGGCGATCGGGTCAGACACCGTGGCGGCCAACAATGCCCTGGCCTTCGGCACTCGCGCGCAGGCACTTGCAGGCGGCGGCACGGCCATCGGCAACGATGCCGTCGTGAGCGCCACCGGCGGCAACGGCGTGGCCATCGGCCAGCTGGCCAGTGTCACCGCGCAGAATGGCGTGGCTATCGGCAGCAGCGCCAGCGCGCAGCACCAGAACGCCGTGGCCATCGGCTCTGGCGCGACCACCACGGCGAGCAACCAGATCGTGCTGGGTACCAGCGCCACGCGGGTGGTGCTGCCGGGGATCATGGCCAGCGATGCCGCGCAGCAAGGCGCGGAGCAGGTTGTCACCGTCGATGGCAACGGCGTGCTGGGGGTCAGCAACGTCGCCACCATGGCATCGGTCGACAATGTGCGCGTCAGCATGGACTATCTCGCCGCCGTCACCGATGCGCAGTTCAGTGCGCTGGAAAGCCGGGTTGCCGGGTTCGAGCTGGGGCTGGCGGACACCAACTTCCGCCTCGATGCGCTGACCGACGAGGCGCGCAGCGGGATCGCGGCGGCCATGGCGCAGGCAGAGGCTCCGTTCCCGCCCGCGCCGGGGCAGACCGGCTATGCCGCGCGCACCGCGGTCTATCGCGGCGAGTTCGCCTTCAGCCTGGGGCTGAGCCACCGGCTGAACGTCGATATCCCCATCACGCTCAACGCCAGCGTCAGCCATGCGGGCGGCAGCAATACCGGGGCATCGGTGGGGGTGGCCGGGATCTTCTGAGCCCGTGCGCCGGTGCCACGCAATGCTACAACGTGCCACTTCATGCTACTTTGGACCGCGCCGATGCGCCGATAGCCTTCTTGGATCAGTAGCCGATCCGAGGAAGGACCCATTGCCATGCAACTGTATTCCCTGCGCACCTCTGCCGCAGCCTTGTCGATTGCCAGTGCCATGCTCGCCGCGCCTGCGCTGGCAGACGAGTGCCTGCTCGATACCAACAACGACGGTGTGGCGACGGCAGGGACCGATACCGATGGCGGCGCGGATACCTCCGCCGCCGACAGCCGCGTGGCTTGCGGCATCGGGGCGACGGTCACCGGGGTCAATGGCAATGCCATCGGCAACCTGGCAACCGCCGCATCGAACGGTGTCGCCCTGGGACAGTCGAGCGTTGCCACCACCGGCGCGACCGCGATCGGCACCAGCGCCGATGCGACTGCCACCAATGCGATCGCGCTAGGCTTCAATACGCAGGCCACCGGATCGAGTTCCACCGCCCTTGGCACCAGCGCCGATGCCACCGCCAGCAATGCCGTCGCCGTGGGCACCAGCGCGCAGGCGTCCGGCTCCAGCAGCACCTCGGTCGGGCCGCTCGCCAATGCCAGCCAGACCAATGCGGTCGCGCTCGGATCGAGTACCACGGCAACGGCGCTTGGCGCGACGGCGCTCGGCAGCAGCGCCGATGCCAGCGGCGGGGTGAGCGTGGCCATCGGCCAGAATGCCCAGGCCAGCAATACCAATGCCCTGGCCATCGGGACGGACGGCCTCGACGGCGATTCGTTCGGCGCCAATGCTTCGGGCCGCGACACGGTTGCGATCTCGACCGATGCCGCTGCTGCGGGCGCCGGCGATATCGCACTGGGGGCCTATGCCACCACGGTCAACGCGGCCGCCCAGCAGAACGGCAACATTGCCATCGGCGCCTCGCTGGGGACGGTCAACGAACTGGGCACGATCGGCGTGCAGACGCGGGCGACTGGCGGCAATGCCGTTGCCATCGGCACCGCCGCAGCCGCAACCGGGAACGGCACGGTGGGGATCGGCCTGGGTTCCAACGCCGTGGCCAACAACGCCATAGCTGTCGGCACCGCTGCGGTGGCGCAGGGCAGTTCGGCTGTCGGCCTCGGTCAGGGGGCTGGCGCTTCGGGCAACTCTGCCGTCGCCATTGGTGCCAATGCCAGGGCGCAGGCCGACCGTTCGCTTGCCTTGGGAGAACTGTCGCTGGCGAGCGATACCGGTGCCATCGCGATCGGTGACGGGACGCACGGCTTCGGCACCAATTCGACTGCTGTCGGGGCAGATGCCGAAACATCGGGCAGCGGCGCGTCCGCTTTCGGCAACAGCGCCCAGGCAGTAGGCCTCAATGCCCTGGCACTCGGCCGGTCTGCCGTTGCCTCGGGGACGGGTACGATCGCGTCGGGTGCGGGCGCACAGGCCATCAACCTCAATGCCATCGCCATCGGGGCGGACGGGGGCGATGCCAACACGTCCGGCGCGGTGGCGAGCGGTACGGGGGCTGTGGCCATCGGTGAAGACAGCCAGGCCAGCGGGTCAACTTCGCTGGCGCTGGGATCGACCGCCCAGGCGACCTCCAACGACAGCCTGGCAATCGGCCGCAGCGCACGGGCCTTGCAGGTCGGGGCGACGGCCATCGGCAACCAGTCGCTGGCCCAGGGTGTGGGGTCCATTGCCATCGGGCGCGATGGTGACGACGCGGCGGGCATCGGCGCATTGGCGAACGGCGACGGATCGGTCGCCATCGGGGCTGACAGCGTGGCCGCTGACCTGTCTTCCACCGCCCTGGGTGACAGGGCCAATGCCAGCAGCGCCCGCGCCGTGGCACTGGGCGGTGAAAGCTTCGCCTTGGGCACGGGGAGCATCGCGGTGGGCAGCATGTCGACCACGGTCAACAACACCGGCACGACCAATGGCAACATTGCGATCGGTGCCAACCTTGACGTGGTCAACGGGGCGCCGACCATCGACCCCGCGCGCTCCACATTGGCCAATGGCGGCAACTCGCTGGCGCTGGGCAACGCGGCGCGATCAACGGCGACGAACGCCATGGCACTGGGAACCAGTTCCGTGGCGTCAGCCAGCAATGCCGTTGCATTGGGTCGCGCCGCTTCCGCCACAGGAGCGACCGCGATGGCGCTGGGCAATGCCGCAGTCGCCGCGGGCAATACCTCGACCGCTATCGGTTCGGGCGCCACCACCGGCGCGGCGGCGCAGTTCGCCATGGCCATCGGGCGCAACAGCAGCGTCACCGGCGAGCAGGGCATGGCTATCGGCTCCAACGCCAGCGTCACCGACGCGCGCGGCACCGCTTTCGGCTTCCGGGCGACGGCAGCGCGCGATGCCATGGCGATCGGGTCCGACACGATTGCCGCCAACAATGCGCTGGCCTTTGGCACGCGGGCGCAGGCGCTGGCGGGCGGCGGCACCGCCATTGGCAACGATGCCGTCGTCAGTGCCACTGGCGGCAATGGCGTCGCCATCGGGGTGCTGGCCAGCGTGGGGGCGACCAACGGCGTCGCCATCGGCAGCAATGCCAGCGCCGCTTACAACAACTCCATTGCCATCGGCTCTGGCGCGACCACTACGGACATCAACCAGATCGTGCTGGGCACCAGCGCCACGCGGGTGGTGCTGCCCGGCATTGCCGCCTCCGACGCCGCGCAGCAGGGGGCAGAGCAGGTCGTCACTGTCGATGGCAACGGCGTGCTGGGCCTGTCCAACGTCGCCACAACGGCATCGGTCGACAACGTGCGCGTCAGCATGGACTATCTTGCCGCCGTCACCGACGCGCAGTTCGATGCCCTCACCAGCCGGGTGGCGGGACTTGAAGGCAGTATCGACACGCTGTTCGACCTTTCCACCGATATCGACCGCAACGCCCAGCGCGGCATCGCTTCGATCGCGGCGCAGGTGAACCCGCACTTCCCCAGCGCGCCGGGGCGCACCAGCTATGCCTCCAACGTCGCCACCTATCGCGGCGAGGTGGGCGTATCGGCGGGCCTGATGCACCGCTTCGACGGGGACTTTGCGATCACGGCGGGAGTCACCTATGCAGGCGGCAATTCCACCAGCGTGCGCGCGGGCATAGCCGGGGAGTTCTGACGCGGGAGAGAATGCGATGGGGCCAGTGCGCCGGGGTGTGATGGTGATTCCGGCGGCGCTGGCCATGGCTCTGGCCGCCTGTTCCACGCCGGTGGAGCAGGTGCCGGTCGAATCGCGCGAAGTGCCGCTGATCACGGTGGACGGCCTGCAATTCCGCGACCTTGACCGCGACGGCGCGCTGACGCCTTACGAGGACTGGCGCCTGTCGCCGCAGGACCGCGCGGCGGACCTGGTGGGGCGGATGACGCTGGAGGAGAAGGCCGGGCAGATGGTGGTCGGCTCGCTGGTGGGCAATGCGCCCTTCGGCCAGCCCGCCACCGGCTATGACGCCGATGCCCTGGCCGCCATGGTGGGGGAACGGCACGTCACCCACGTCATCTCGCGCCTGGCGACCGGCAACGAGGCGCTGGCCATGGCCAACAACGCGGTGCAGGAGGTGGCCGAAGCCGGGCGCCTGGGCATTCCCGCCGTGGTGATGACCGATCCGCGCCACGGCTATACCGAGCTGGCCGGGGCCAGCGTGGAAGGCGGGCAGTTCGCGCAGTTTCCCAACGGCGTGGGCATCGCCGCGCTGCGCGATCCCGACCTCGTCCGGCAATATGCCGAGATCGTCCGCAGTGACCTGCGCGCCACCGGCTTTGCCATGCTGCTTGGCCCGCAGATCGACCTGGCTACCGAGCCGCGCTGGCCGCGCAACTTCGATACCTATGGCGAAGACGCGCAGGTTTCGGCGGACACCGCGGCGGCTTTCGTCGAAGGGCTGCAAGGATCGCCCGACGGGCTGGCGCCGGGCGGCGTGGCAGCGGTGATCAAGCACTTCGCGGGCTATTCGGCCAGCGCCAACGGGTTCGATGCGCATAACTACTATGGCCGCTTCTCGCAGCTGAATGCCGAGGAATTCGCGCAGCACGTGCGCCCCTTCGAAGGCGCGCTGGCCGTGCATCCTTCGGGCGTGATGCCCGCCTATTCGATCCTCCAGGGGCTGGAACTGGGCGGCCACGAAGTCGAGCAGGTGGGCGTGGGCTACAACGAGCAGATCCTGCGTGGATACCTGCGTAATGACCTGGGCTTCGACGGCGTGATCATCAGCGACTGGGCGATCGCCAACGACTGTTCGGACCTGTGCCGCGATGGCTATCCGGCGGGCGAGCAGCCCAGCTTCGCCTCTGTCTCCACCGCCTGGGGCGTGGAGGGGCTGACCCGGCCGCAACGCTTCGCCAAGGGGGTGCAGGCGGGGCTCGACATGTTCGGCGGCGTCGACGATCCCGCCCCGCTGATCGAAGCGGTGCGCAGCGGCCTGCTGGACGAGGCACTGGTGGACGAGGCGGTGTCGCGGGTGCTGGTGCAGGCGTTCGAGCTGGGCCTGTTCGAGGATCCCTTCGTCGATCCCGCCTATGCCGCCGCCCATGTCGGCACGGTGGAAAGCAATGCCCTGGGCGAACGCGTGCAGGCCGAATCGATGACCCTGCTGGCGGCGGACCGTCCGCTCGCGCTTGCTGAGGGTACAAGGGTGCTGCTTTCGGGCGTGGACCCTGCTGATGCCGAGGCCGCCGGGCTGGTGCCGGTGACCGATCCGGCAGAGGCCGACATGGCGATCCTGCGCACGCATTCGCCCAGCCAGATGCTGCATCCCGGCTACGTGTTCGGTTCCATGCATCAGGAAGGCAGCCTGGCCTTTGCCGAGGATGACCCGGCGCTGGTGTTCATGCGTAGCCTGCCGCACGGCTTGCCCCTGGCGGTGGAAGTGCAGCTTGACCGGCCCGCGATCCTCACGCCCTTCCGTCCGCGCGCCAACGTGCTGATCGCCAGCTATGGCGCCGGCGCCCCGGCGCTGCTGAAGGTGCTGCGCGGCGAGGTGGAACCGCGCGGACGCCTGCCCTTCGAACTCCCCCGCTCGATGGCAGCGGTAGAGGCGCAGCGGCCCGGCGCGGCGGCGGACAGCGAGAACCCGCTCTACCCGCTGGGGTTCCGCCTCAACCGCTGATAGCCAGGCTTGGGCGCGCCCAAGATGCGCGCCCATTGCGGCAGTCCGGCGGCTCCCCATCTCCCTTGGCAAAGGAGACATGCGATGATCGAACTGCGCCCCTTCGACCGGCTGGGCGGTGCCAACCACGGCTGGCTGGATACCAGGTTCCACTTCTCGTTTGCCGACTACTTCGAGCAGACGCGCCTGCACTGGGGCGCCCTGCGCGTGTGGAACGACGACCGGATCGCTGCCAGGTCCGGCTTCCCACCGCACCCGCACGCCGACATGGAGATCATCACCTATGTCCGCAGCGGGGCGATCACCCACGAGGACTCGCTCGGCAACCGTGGCCGCACCGGCGCAGGTGACGTGCAGGTGATGAGCGCGGGGACGGGCATCCGCCACGCCGAGTACAACGTGGAGGACGAGGACACCACGCTGTTCCAGATCTGGATCCTGCCCGATCGCGACAAGCTGGGCCAGCCGCCGCGCTGGGACGCGCGCCCCTTCCCCAAGGGCGACCGCGCGGGCCGCTGGGTGACGCTGGCCAGCGGGCGCGCGGACGATGCCGATGCCTTGCCGATCTACGCCGATGCCCGCGTGCTGGGCGCGACGATCAAGTCGGGCGAGAGCCTCGACTACGCGCTGGGCGGGCGCAAGGGCTACCTGGTGCCCGCCACCGGCAAGCTGGAAGTGCAGGGGGTGACGGTGAACACCCGCGACGGCGCGGCGATTGCCGACCTCGACCAGCTCACCATCACCGCGCTGGAGGACAGCGAAGTGGTGCTGGTGGAGACGGCCTGAGCGCACCGCACCGGACTGCGGACCGGCCTGCGCAAGCGCCAAGGTGTGACAGGTGTGACACTGTCCTGAAGCAGAAAAGCCGCCCCCGGCGCCAGGCTGTTCGCGCCGGGGGTGGATTCTATCGGAAAGAGCGGGGAACGCGGCCATGGCGGCCGTGCTGGCACGGCTTGGCGGGCGTAGGACAGCTTCGCTGGCGCAGGGCGCCTATTCGTGGCGCAGCGCGTCGATCGG
>JAGREI010000170.1 GCA_020446625.1 Erythrobacter sp. | reverse complement strand
TTGCCTTCCATCCATTCGAGGAAGGCCCCGCCCGCGGTGGAGATGTAGGTCACGTCATCAGTCACGCCCGCGTGCGCCAGCGCGGCCACGGTATCGCCACCGCCTGCCACCGAAACCAGCGCGCCCGCCTGCGTCAGCGCGGCAGCGGTGCGCGCCAGCGCGACGGTCGCCTCGTCGAAGGGCGGGGTTTCGAAGGCACCCATCGGGCCGTTCCACACCAAGGTGGCGCAGGTCTTGAGCACGTCGCCCAGGGCTTCCACCGCCAGCGGGCCGACATCCAGGATCATCTCGTCCGCCGCCACCTCGTGCACGTTGCAGACGCGCAAGCTGGGCGGATTGGGCGCGAATTCCTTCGCCACCACCACGTCATAGGGCAGGTGCACGGTGCAGCCCGCCACATCGGCGGCATCCATGATGGCGCGCGCGGTTTGGGTCAGGTCGTGTTCGCACAGGCTCTTGCCCACGTTCACCCCGTTGGCGGCGAGGAAGGTGTTGGCCATGCCCCCGCCGATGATGAGGTGCTGCACCTTGCTGACGAGGTTTTCCAGCACCGCCAGCTTGGTGCTCACCTTGGCCCCGCCCACCACGGCGGCAACCGGCGGCTGCGGCGTGCCGAGCGCGGCGTCCAGCGCCTTCAGTTCGGCTTCCATCGCCCGGCCGGCATAGGCGGGCAGCAGGTGCGCCAGCCCTTCGGTGGTGGCGTGCGCGCGGTGCGCGGCGGAGAAGGCATCGTTGACGTAGAAGTCGCCGTTTTCCGCGATTGCCCTGGCGAAGGCGGGATCGTTCTTCTCCTCGCCCGGCCAGAAGCGGGTGTTTTCCAGCAGGCCGATATCGCCGGGGCCGAGGATGTCGATCGCCTGCGCCGCCACCGGGCCGCTGACTTCGGGGATGAACATCACTTCCTTGCCCAGCACTTCCTCCACCGCGCCCAGCACTTCGCTTAAGGACATGGTGGAATGGCGTTCGCCCTTGGGGCGGCCGAAGTGCGCCAGCAGCAGCACCTTGGCGCCACGCTGGCTGAGTTCGAGGATGGTCGGCGCCACCGCGCGGGCGCGGGTAAGGTCGGTCGCCCGGCCCTCGGCCATCGGCAGGTTGAGGTCCACCCGCACCAGCGCACGCTGGTTGGTGAGATCCTGCGGCAGGTCATCGAGGGTCTTGAAACTGGACATCGGTCGCTCCCCGAATACTCCCCCACTGGGGGAGGTAGCAGTCGCGCCAGCGACTGACGGTGGGGGCCACCCGCCTGCGACTGGCCCCCTCCACCATGCTGCGCATGGTTCCCCTCCCCCAAGGGGGGAGGAGTTTGATTACATCAGCTTGGCCATCACGCCCGCGGTGTCGATCATGCGGTTGGAGAAGCCCCATTCGTTGTCGTACCAGCTGACCACGCGCGCCAGCTTGCCTTCGAGCACTGCCGTTTCCAGCGAGTCCACCGTGGACGAGGCCGGGTAGTGGTTGAAGTCCGACGACACCAGCGGCTGATCGGTATAGTCGAGCACGCCCTTCATCGGGCCTTCCGCCGCCGCCTTCAGCGCCGCGTTCAGCTCTTCCTTGGTGGTGTCGCGACCGGGGGTGAACACCAGGTCGATCAGCGACACATTCGGGGTCGGCACGCGGACCGACGAACCGTCGAGCTTGCCCTTCAGCGCCGGCAGCACCAGGCCAACCGCACGCGCCGCGCCGGTGGTGGTGGGGATCATGTTCTGCGCCCCGCCGCGCGCACGGCGCAGGTCGGAGTGCATCTGGTCGAGCATCCGCTGGTCGTTGGTGTAGCTGTGGATCGTGGTCATGAAGCCGCGTTCGATGCCCACCGTCTCGTGCAGCACCTTGGCCACGGGGCTCAGG
>JAGREI010000169.1 GCA_020446625.1 Erythrobacter sp. | reverse complement strand
GCCGGCCAAGAAGAAGGCTGCGGCCGAGTAATCATCCGGCCCGGCTTCGGCTGGGGAGGAACGAACAGGGCGGCCCGCCATCCGGCGCGGCCGCCCTTTTCTTGTGGCGCTCTAGAAGCTGCCCTTGATGGTGAAGTTGACCACCCTGCCCACTTCGCGAATGCGCTGTTCGCGGAAGGCCAGCGGCGATGATCCGCGCGGACCGGTGAAGATCTGCCGATCGAGCACGGCTTCGGATTCGAGCAGGTTGCTCACCCGCGCCTGCACGGTCAGGCCGAACACGTCCTTGTTCTCGATGAACAGGCTCAGGTTGCGGTCGATGGCATAGTCATAGCCGGATTCGCGCACGCGGTAGTAGGGGTTGTGCCCGGTATCGCGGAAACCCGATCCGAAGGCCCAGTCGCTCGCGGGAATGTCGTAACGGAAGTCGATCTCCACATTGTGCGGATCGAGGAAGGATATCGGCAGGTGCGCGCCCGCCACCACCGGATCGGGGAAGGACGAGTGGCGCAGCGTGCCGTTGAAGTCGAACTTCGCCCCTGCCAGCCCCAGCGGATCGAGCCGCAGGGTGCCGTGCAACTCGGTGCCGTAGGCCAGCGCGTGATCGACATTGCCGCGCGCTTCGCCCCCGGTGCTGGTGGGGACGATGGTGATGTAGTCTTCCCAGCGCCGCGTCCACAGCCGCAGCGTGGCGCTGCCCCAGGCACCGAAATCGCGCGTGCCTTCGATCGACAGGCCCCAACTCTGGTCCGGCCGCAATTCGTTGTTCGAGGCGTTCTGGTTGTTGCTGCCCAGGTTCACCGCGGCCAGGAAATCGCTGAAATTCAGCTGCCCCACCCGCCGTTCGAGCCGCAGGCTGATGTCGAGGCCCTGCTGCGGGGTCCAGGCGAGGTTGAGCGTACCCTTGGGGCGCAGAAAGGTGCGCGAATTGGCGTCGACGCCGGTCTGGCGAATGCTCGAATACTCGCCGCCCGCGATCAGTTGCAGCGACAGGGAATCGGTCAGCTGGCGGCTGAACGACAGCAGCGATTCGTAGCGGTCCTCGCGCACGCCGCCGTTGCCCGAAGGAAACGGCACCGGCTGGAAAATGCCGTTCGGGTCGAGCAGGGCCAGGTCGCCCGTCTGGTCGAGCGCGTTGAACGCGGCTTCCACCGACCATTGCCAGTCCGCTCCCAGCATCGACCAGGTATATTCGCCGCGCCCGATGCGTTCGCTGCTGTCGCTGACCTGCACATAGCGGCTGCCCAGCGCGGGATCGCCGGTGGCCGGATCGATCACGCTGACCGTGGTCGCTCCCAGCGTGCGCGTGCTGTTGAGCCCGATCAGCTTCAGCCGCCCCGATCCGAGCGCGAAGTCCAAGTCGCCGCCCAGTTCGAAATCGTGACCGCGGTTGTTCTGGTCCAGCCGGTCGGTCAGCGGCGGGGCGCTGGCCGGAGCGATCACCCGTTCATCGTCGAACAGGTAAAAGCGGCGCAGGAGATAGCTCGAATTGAGGTTGAGCAGGGTGCCGCCCGCCGTCTCGTAGCGCAGCGATCCCGACAGGCGCTTGTCATCGCCATGGCTGTTGGTTTCGCTGAACCGCTGGATCTGGCTGCCGTCACCATAGGTGAAGGTGTTGATGCCGCCGTTGCCGTTGCGCACGGGGCGGCCTTCCGCCGCCAGGGTGAAGTCCAGCCCGCCGCTGGTGCCGCTGACCGAGACGATCCCTTCCAGCCAGCGCATGTCGGCATATTCGGCGGGCAGCTGCGGGCGCCATTCGAACTGCCCTTGCAGGCCGTCGCTGGAACTGGCGATCACGTTGGCGACGCGGCCCGAAAGGCCGGGGATGTTGAGCGTGGAACCGTCCACCAGCTCGATGCGGATCACCCGGTCCGCCGCGATACGCGCCAGCTGGTCGGTGATCGAATCCGACTTGGTGACGATGCGCACGCCGTTCAGCAGCACGTTGCCGTTGGCCTGCCCCAGCCCGCGGCTCTGGCTGCCGCTGCCCCGGTCATCGACGGTGAAGCCGGGAATCTGGCGCACCATGTCGAGCGCGGTGCGCGGGCCGAAGCTGGCGAAATCGGCGGGATAGTAGATGTCGCGCGCGGTGCTGACGGGCACGTTGTAAACTGGCGCAACGTCCGCAGGTTCAGGATCTAGCTGGCCCTGCGCCAGCGCCGGACATGCGGGAACGGTCGCCGCAGCCAGCAGCGCAACGCCCAGCACTCGCCCCGAACCCGGTGCCACTTCCCAGCCCCTTTGTTGACTTTGTCCGCCGCTAGAGGATTGCCTCCTCGCGCACAAGCGGCCCTTTGTATCGTCAGCGATACAAAGGTGGCGCTATGGCGGAAGCGGCTGCAAAGTCCAGAGTAATTTCGGGCGAAACCAGCCCTAGAAATTCCCCGTCAAGGTAAAGCTGATGATGGGCTGCACCGACAGGTTGCGCGTTTCGCGGAACAGCAGCGGCGAACGGTCGCGATAACCGTCCCATACCATGCGATCGAGCCGGGCGCGGCCATTGGTGAGGTTGTACACCTGCACCCGCGCGGTCAGGCCGAACACGTCCTTGTTCTCGACAAAGGCGTATGTGTAGACCGGCCCTTCCCAGTCGCGGGTGACCTCGCCGGTGAGATAGCCCGGCAGCGTGTGGAAATAGTCGAAGCCCGCGCCCCAGGCCCAGTTGCTGCGCGGCACGTCGTGGCGCAGGTTGAGGTTGACGGTGCGATCCTGCGAGCTGCTGAACGGCCGCCTTTCGCCGGTCAGCGGATCGTCGAGCGCGGAATCCTCGAACTGCACGGTCAGGTCGATCTTGGCCCCGGCAAAGCCCACCGGATCGAGGTTGAAGGTGCTGTTCCAGCGCGCGCCGTAAAGCCGCGCGGAATCGACGTTGCCGCGCGTTTCCAGCCCGCCCGGCACGGGGATCACCTCGATGTAATCCTCGATCCGGCGGGCATAGAGCCGCAGCGTCGAGCTGCCCCAGCGGCCCAGGTCCTGCGTGGCTTCCAGCTTGGCCTCCCAGCTCTGTTCAGGCACCAGCTGGACGTTGCCCGCGTTCTGCTGCCCCTGCGCCAGCGCCACCGAGGCAAGGAAGTCACCGAAGTCGAGTTGCCCCACGCGGCGCGCCAGTTCGAACGACAGGTCGGTCCCCTCGCGCACCTGCCAGGCCAGGTTGAGCGTACCCTTGGGGCGGAAGAAGCTGCGCGTCAGGCCGGTGGGGCCGGTCTGCGACAGGGTGGAGTATTCGCCGCCCGCGCCGATCTGCAAGGTCAAGCCCGGTGCCAGCGTGCGGTTGTGGGTCAGGATCGATTCGTAGCGGTCCTCGGTCACCCCGCCAGAGCTGCCGGGGAAGGGAATCTCGACAAGGCTGCCGCTGGCAGCAAGGTCGAACAGCTGGGCGGTGCGGTTGAGCCGGTTGAAGGCCGCCTCCGCATCCAGCTGCCAGTTGCCGCCCAGCATGTCCCAGCGGAACTCGCCGCGCGCGATGTGCTCTCCGGTTTCGGTGTGCGAGGAGAAGCGCGAACCCGTGTCGGGTCGCAGGTCGTCATAGCTGAAGACCGAATCCGAGCGCGAATTGCGCAGCGAATAGCGTTCCAGCCCGATCAGCTTCAGCCGCCCGCCCAGCAGCGCGAAATCCACGTCGCCGCCAAATTCGTAGCCCCAGCCGTGGCTGCGGTTATCGAAGTCGCGGAAGCGGTCGACGCCGCTCACCGGGTGGCGGTATTCGTCGTCGGAGAAGGTCTGGTACACGCGGTTGTAGTTGGCATTGGCGTTCACCACCGTGCCGCCGGGGCTGGTCCAGTTCACGCTGCCGGTTACGCGCGGGAAATCACCGATGAAGCGGATGACCACGTCGCGCTGCTCGATCTGGTTGCCCAAAGGGTCGTAGATGTAATTCTGGCTGCCGCCACCCGCACCGCGCCCCACGCCGTTGGCCAGCGCGACGGTCCATTCCAGGCTGTCGCTGCTGCCGCTGAGCGAAGCTTCGCCGCCGATGAAGCTGGGCCGGGCATAGTGCGGGCGGAAGTTGCTGCGATAGGTGAAACGGCCCGAGATATCGCTGGGCCGGGTAACGACGTTGGCGACCTGGCCCGACAGGCCGGCGATGCCCAGCGTGGCGCCGTCGACGATCTCGATCCGTTCCACCCGGTCGGTGGCGATGCGTTGAAGCTGGCTGCTCACCCCGTCGGACTTGCTGGTGATGCGTTCGCCGTTGATCAGCACGTTGGCACTGGCCTGCCCCAGCCCGCGCTGGCTGTCCTCGTCGCGCAGGGTGAAGCCGGGCACCTGGTTGAGCATGTCGAGCGCGTTGCGCGGGGCATACTGGGCGAAATCGGCCGGGGTAAAGCTGCGCACGCCCGCACGCACGGCAGCGGCGGCCATGTCTTCGCCCGTGTCCAGCGGCGCGCGCACTTCCGCGTCCTGCGCCCAGGCGACGGTGGGCATGGCGGTCAGCAGCGCACAGGCCGCAGTACTGGCTAGAAGTTTCGACAAGTCGCCCCTCATCCCTCAACGACATTTGTAATCGCCAGCCGTTACACAGGAAACCGCAGGCTGCGGCGCGTGCTGATCGACCAGCGACAATCGCCGCCCGATGAACGGATTCACCGCCAGAAGTGCGTGCCAGGCCACGATTTTCGTGCTCGGCTATTGAAATATGCCCGCGCGCGTTCACAATCGCGCCATCGGCAGGGGGAAGCCATGGTGATGACAACGGACAGTGGGACTGCACGGGTGCCGGTGGCATTCATCAGCCACCATTCCTCGCAGGTGGAGGCCGCGCGCCACCTCGTCCGCGTGCTGGCCCGCCACGGCATCAAGGGCTGGATGGCGCCCGACGATATCGAACCCGGCAAGTCGTTCGACCAGGTGATCATCGAACAGATCGGCAAGTCCGACGTGATCCTGCTGCTGTTCTGCTCGCGCTCCGACCAGTCGAAGCACGTCAAGCGCGAGATCATGCTGGCGGAAAACCACAACAAGCTGATCTATCCGATCCGGCTGGAGACGATCCAGCCCGAGGGGCTGGCCTACTGGTTGCAGGACTACCAGTGGGTCGACTGGCTGGACCAGCGCGACGACGCCATCGAACGCATGGTACGCACGATCCGCAGCCAGTTGAGCCTGCCCGAGCAGGCAGCGACAGCCGAACCGGCGGCGCCTCCCGCTCCGCCTCCCGCACCGCCAGCTCCTGCGGCAGTACCGCTGCAAAGTGCGACGCCGCTTGCCCCCGCGCAACCTGCGGTTGGCGGCAGCACTGGCCTCAGCCGCAATTCGAAGCTGGTGCTCGCAGGGGTCGGTGGCCTGCTGCTGTTCGGCCTCGCCGGTGTCTACGCGCTCGGCCCGATGGCGGGCTCGTCCGACGATCCGGTGAACCCCGATCCGCCCGTCGGTCCCGGCAACGACAAGCCGGGCGGCGACACCGGGGGCAGCGGCGGCGGCGGAGTCGCCACCGGGGGCGCGATCCTGCCCGGCATGTGGTCGGCCACGGCCACTGCCGACAATGGCACCGTCTCCAGCGACAGCAATTGCATCACCGCCGACGAGATTGCCGATCCCGCCCGGCTGCTGTTCGAATTCGACGATATCGACCAGTTCGGGGAATGCCATGTGAACCAGGCGGTCACCGAAGGCGGCACGCTCTACGGCGAGATGAACTGCTTCGAAAGCGGATCGCAGATCGCCACCCGCATCAACGTGGGCGGCACCTACCAGCCCGAGACGCTGGAGATGACCTATTCGTTCAACCTCACCGGGCCGCAGGGGCAATCGGCCAGCTCGCTGCAAATCTACGCCCAGCGCCGCGGCACCTGCTGACCCGGCACAGGGTTAAATTCCCCAGCCCAGTGTCAGGCGCACTTGAACTTGTCCGCCGGGGACGCGACATAGGCGGGCGAAACCAAGACAAGAGGAATCTGCATGTTCGACCTGTTCGGCGACAATCGTGACCGCTTCTCCACCGATCCCGTCACCGGCGCACTGGTGCCCGTGGTGGTGGAATCGACCAGCCGGGGCGAACGCAGCTTCGACATCTTCAGCCGCCTGCTGCGCGAACGCATCGTCTTCGTCACCGGGCAGGTGGAAGACAACATGGCCAGCCTGATCGTGGCCCAGCTGCTGTTCCTCGAGAGCGAGAACTCCAACGACATCAGCATGTACATCAACTCGCCGGGCGGCGTGGTGACGGCCGGCATGGCGATCCACGACACCATGCAGTACATCAAGCCCAAGGTCCGCACCGTGGTGATCGGACAGGCGGCCAGCATGGGTTCGTTCCTGCTGGCGGCGGGCGAGCCGGGGATGCGCGTGGCGCTGCCCAACGCCCGCATCATGGTTCACCAGCCTTCGGGCGGCGCGCGCGGCATGGCCAGCGACATCGAGATCCAGGCGCGCGAGATCCTGCGCCTGCGGCAGGAACTCAACGCGCACTACGCCAAGTATACCGGCAAGCCGCTGGAAGAAATCGAGGCGGCGATGGACCGTGACACCTGGCTCCAGGCCGAGGAAGCCAAGGCTTTCGGCCTGGTCGACGCGGTCTTCGCGCACCGGCCCAAGGACGATGCCACCGGCGATGCCAGCGGTTCGGGCGGCGCGCCGACGGAGTAAATGCCGCTGTCTGGCTGCCCCGAAAGTTGTAGCATTTTGGCAACCCTGTCCTTTCAGGCTGGCGCAGGCCGGACATGCTAGCAATGCATTCGATTGATATTCATCGCGCCCGGCCTAGACTGGCAGGCCGAATCCCGCTCTTGTGCCTTGCACGGCACCAGGGGCGGGGGCGCACAGGACGGAAAGTATGACCAAGTTGAGCGGCACCGACAGCAAGAGCACCCTCTATTGCAGCTTCTGCGGCAAGAGCCAGCACGA
>JAGREI010000168.1 GCA_020446625.1 Erythrobacter sp. | reverse complement strand
ACCGGCCCGCGGTCGAAATAGGCGATCTCGAACACGTTCGCCGGATCGGTGAAGTCGATCACCGAGACCCCGCCCTGGTACCATGCCTGCACGAACAGATTGCGCCCCGGCACCGGGATGATCGAGCCGTTGTGCGCGACGCAGTTCTCCTTGTCGCCCTGCGGCGCGGGCAGCTTGAAGTTGCCGCGATATTCCAGCTGGCCGTCGACGATCGCATAGAAGGCATCCGCCCCCCAGTTGCGCGGATCGGTGGCCTGGCAGCGCGGACGCCCGCCGCCGCCCCATTCGTCGGTGAACAACACCATGGTGCCATCGTTGTTGAAGGTGGCCGAATGCCAGTAGGCGAAGCCCGGATCGACCACTTCGTCCATGCGGGTGGGGTTCAGCGGGTCGGAAATGTCGAACACGATGCCGTTGCCCGAGCAGGCACCCGCCGCGATGCCTAGCGAGGGGAAGACGGTGATATCGTGGCACTGGTCCGTCCGGCTGGTGCGCTGGGTATCCGCGCCGTGATCGCCCCCGCCCCACAGGCCCGCCAGCCGCCCGGTGGCCGGATCGGCAAACACGCGCGGGCTGGAGACGATGTGCGCCGCGCCGGGGTTGGCCAGCGGGATCTCGACCACGTCGATGCTGAACAGCGCGGTGCGGGTATCGCCCGGCACGTCACCGATGCAGCTGGCCATCTCCTCTTCCTCGCGCACCGGGCCGGTGCCGGAATTGTAGACGATCAGGCTGCTTTCGGTCTGCTGCACGATCGAATGGGTGTGGCTGCCGCGACAGGTCTGCACCTGGCCCACCTGGCGCGGGCGGCGGATATCGGAAATGTCGAAAATGCGCAGGCCACGGAACCGCTCCGGGCTGACGCGATCTTCCACGCCTTCCAGCCCGCAATCGGTGCGGCCGCGGGTTTCCTCCACGCTCATCACCAGCAGGTTCCCGGCGATCGAGACGTCGCCCTGCCC
Source organism: Erythrobacter sp. (assembly GCA_020446625.1). Lineage (GTDB taxonomy): Bacteria > Pseudomonadota > Alphaproteobacteria > Sphingomonadales > Sphingomonadaceae > Alteraurantiacibacter. The sequence continues at coordinate 21,847 of JAGREI010000168.1, read as the reverse complement.
GCCGGGACAGACCACCGAGCTGACCAGCGTGGGCACCCCGTCCTCGCCCAGCTGGTAGACGTTGAAGCCGTGGTAATTGCCCGCCACCATCAGGTTGCCGGAAAAAGCCAGGTCGGTATTGGCGAAGGACAGCAGCCCGCCGCGCGTGCCGAAGCGGGGTTCGGGCGCTTCCGCCGGTTCTTCAGCCGGAGCGGCAGCAGGCGCCGCCGCCGCAGCCATCGCCGCCATGTGCGCGGCATGGTCCATCGCGCCGGGCGCGTGTCCGGCAGCTGCGATCATCGCCGCCTGGTTGGCGTCGACCGCCGTTTCCTCTGCTTCGGCCCCTTCTTCAGCTCCGGCAGCGGGGATGCGCGGGCGCAGGCTGCCGGGGTTCTCCGGATCGAAGAAGCCCGCCGGTTTGCGCAGGAAGGCGACGTGGCGCAGGTTGGAAATCGCCTCGCCCGCATCGAACAGCCCGGCCGCCAGCATGGCGCGCGGATCGTCGGACAGGCTGGCGAGCACGGCGTTCATACGCTCGATCTCGGCGTTCTGGTCGTTCACCACTTCGGTGGTGAACTGGTACATCACCGGGTCGGCGGCGGTGCCGCGCTGGCTGTGCAGTTCCTCCACCATGGTCACCGCGCCCTGGTGGTGGCGCACCATCAGTTCGAGGAACAGCCGGTCGAACGCCGTGGCGCGCGCTGCCGCCAGCGCCGCCATCTGTTCGGGGCTGGCCATGCCCTGCATCCCCGAATGCCCGGCGTGGCCCATGCCCGCCATTTCCAGCGCTTCGCCGTGATCGGTCAGCCAGCCGCGCATGAAGCCGATCTCGTCCGCCTGCGAGGCGTTGATGCGGCCCGCCACGGCCAGGATCTCGGGTGTATTGGTGCGCTCTGCCACCAGCGCGGCCATGTCCACCGCCTGCTGGTGGTGCACGATCATGCCCTGCATGAACATGACGTCCGCCGGAGAATAGGCATTGCGCGCCAGCCGGGTGGCCTGATCCTCGCTGATCACGCGCGGCGCATCGCCCACCCCGCCCGGCTGCACGATCGACACCTCCTGCGCGGCGGCGGACATGCTGAACAGGAGTGCAACAAGCGAGGTGCCGCAAGCCAGGCTTGCGATAGTGCGAGGTGATTTCATGCGACCGGCGGTTCCGTAAACTGGTTAGTCCCGAAACCAACTGGACCATCGCGATAAAGGTTCGTCAAGCGCGGACGTGGCGGCCAGGCCGCCCCGCCCGATTCACACCCGCCAGGTCAGTGGACCGACGCGCCCTCGGCCCGGCGCAGCGGCGGCGTCCGCGCGGCGGTGAAGGCAAAGCCGCAGAGCACCGCGTAGCAGGCTGCCGGAACTATGAAGGCCATGGCATAGCCTGCGCTGTCGGCCACCGCGCCCACCAGCAACGGCAGGAAGGCGCCGCCGATGATCGCGGTGCACAACATGCCCGAAGTGGCTTCCTCGCTGGCAGTCGAGCGTTCCAGCGTGAGGGTGAAGATCACCGGGAACATGATCGAGTTGAACAGCCCGATGGACAGCGCCACGAAGCCCGCCGACACGCCGCCCACGGCAAAGACGTAGAGGCACAGCAGCATGGCCGTCGCGGCGAAGATCGCCATCAGCCGCCCGGCGGGGAAACGCGCCAGCAGCAGGGTGCCAATCGCGCGGCCCACCATGGCTCCGCCCCAGTAGAACGAAACCGCGCGCGCGGCCTCTTGCAGGCTGGTGCCGGGAACGCCGTCGCTGCCCATCACCCAGCCCAGCAGGGGAACGCCGAACGGCGCATCCGACTGGCCCCAGGTCGCGTCCGAATTGAGGAACAGCGCCATCTGCGTGCCGATCGCCACTTCGGCGCCCACGTAGATGAAGATCGCCATACCCCCCAGCAGCGCCCAGCGCGACGAGAAGGCATCGGCGATCAACGCGCCCAGGCCCTTGGCCGGGGCCGGATCGGGCGTGGCGGCGGCGACGGTGCGGCGGGAAAGGAAGAAGAAGGCCAGCAACAGCAGCAAGAGGCCGCTGATCCAGAAATAGGCGCGGTCGATCCCGCCCAGCGCCGCATCGCGCACTTCGGGGGTGATGGTCACGCCTTCGGTGACTTCCACCCCTTCGAGGAACAGCCCGGCACCGACCAGCGGGCCGACGAAGGTGCCGAAGCTGTTGAAGGTCTGCGACAGGGTCAGGCGGAAGTGGCTGCCTTCGGGCTTGCCCAGCGCGGCGGCCAGCGGGTTGGCCGCCACCTGCAAGACGGTGATCCCGCTGGCGAGCACGAACAGGCCCAGCAGCACCAGCGTGTAGACGGCCAGGTTCGCCGCCCCCAGCATCACCAGGCAGCCCAGCACCATCATCGACAGCGCGGCCAGGATCGCCGGCACCGGGCGCAGCCGGGCGATCAGCGCGGCGGCCGGGAAGGAGATCAGGCCATAGGCAATGAAGAAGGCGAAGGCGGACAGCTGCGCCTGCACGTTCGACAGCGTGAATATCCCCTTCACCGAGGCGACCAGCGGGTCGATCAGCGAGGTGATGAAACCCCAGGCAAAGAACAGAGTGGTCACGGCGATGAACGCCGCGCGCACGGTAGCCTTCTTCTCGGTCATTGCTGCAACCTCTCGGTGTCCGCGGGCCTGGTGCGGCCCGCCGGATCAGTTCTGGTTATTGTTGTCGTTCCGGTGCGCGCTGCTGCTGTTGCTGCCCTGGCCCACCACGGGCGCAGGGATGAACGGCTCGCCGCGATCGTGGGCCTCCTGCTTCCACCGGCTGTCGGGCACGATGTCGTCCATCCGGTCGAGGCGGTTGGGCTCGACATACCATTGCGCCGGATAGTCGGCGGCATGGGTGCCGTTTTCGCCGCGCCGCACGCTGCCGATCGACTGCCGCTGCGAATAGGGGATGACGTGGCGCCCATTGCGGTCCGCCAGCCCTTCGAACAGCGCCCGGCGCAGTTCGATGCGGGTGTCGAGATAGGCCGGATCGTCGATCAGGTTGTGCATCTCGTCGGGGTCGGCGGCGAGGTCGTACAGCTCCTCGATATCGTAGATGCCGTAGTACTGGATGTACTTCATGTTGCCGCGGGTGATCGAGAATGTCCCCGGCGTCATCGGGAAGGTCCATTCCCAGTAATATTCGTAGATGAAGTCCGCCGGGTGCCAGTCGGCCTCGGGCGTCGATCCGTTGATCAGGCCCCAGGCGCTGTTGCCTTCGAACTGCTCGGGCTGCGCCACCCCGGCCAGGTCGAGGAAGGTCGGCGCGAAGTCGAGGTTGCGGATGCGCCCGTGGTTCACCGCACCCGCCGGCACGGTGCCGGGCTGGTAAGCGATGAACGGCACCAGCACCGAAGGCTGGTAGGCGTTGCGCTTGTCGATCAGGCCGTGGTCCCCGATCAGGAAGCCGTTGTCGGAGGTGAAGATCACCAGGGTGTTCTCTTCCAGCCCGTTCGCCCGCAGGTAGTCGAGGATGCGGCCCACGCTGTCATCCACCGCCGACAGGGTGGAATAGTAGTACCGCAGGTACTCGGTCATCGGCATGTCGGCGTTGTAGAAGAAGTCGATGCCGTGCCAGGTGTTGCGCTGGTTGTAGACCCACATCGGCTTGCCCGCGTAGTTTTCCGGCGTGTTCGCCGCGCTGGCGGGGATGTCGAACGTGGTGTCGTCGTACTGCCCTTCGTAACGCGGGGCGGGCAGCGGGTCCGAATGGACCGCCTTGTGGCTGAGGTAGAGGAAGAACGGCTGGTCCGGGTTGCGACCGTGCTCCAGCCAGTCGACGGCATAGTCGGTCAGTTCGTCGGTGATATAGCCCCGCTGGGGTACTTCCACGCCATCGACGTTGAGCATCGACGGCTGATCGGGACGGCCCGACCAGGGGAAGTAGTTGCCCTGCCCGGCAAAGCTGACCCAGTGATCGAAGCCGGGACGCGGCGCGTCGGTCGACTGGCCCATGTGCCACTTGCCGAAGAAGGCGGTCTGGTAGCCGGCCTGTTGCAGGTAGCTGGGGAAGAAGGTCAGCCCGGCTTCGGAGGAATCGTTGTTGTCGACGATGCCGTGGTTGCGCGCGGTCATGCCCGTCAGGATCGTCGCCCGGCTGGGGCTGCACAGCGAGGAAGTGACCACGGTATCGGGGAAATAGGTGCCCCCGCGCGCCAGCTCGTCGATGTGCGGGGTGCGCAGTTGCGGGTTCAGAAAGCCCATGCCGTCGTAGCGCAGGTCATCCAGCAGGATGAAGATCACGTTCGGATGCTGCGGAGTGCCGCCGTTGTGGCGGCTCTGGGCGCTGGCCGGAACCGAGCAGAAACCGAGCATGGCCAGGGCCAGCAGGCAGATACGGATGACATGTCGCAGCATGGATAGTTCCCCAATTGCGTTCTCAGCGTTCGCGCGCGCCGCTCGAATCGAGCCGGAAGCCGTTGATACGGATTGTCTGTTCCGGCCCCAAGTCGGTGGCGCTGGCGCCCAGGGCAAAGGTGTAGTCACCGCTGGCGATCTGCCAGCCGTCGTTCTCCCATTCGGCCAGCAGGCGCGGGTCCACGGTCACGCTGACCTGGGCGCTTTCGCCGGGCTGGAGATCGCGCCTGGCGAAGCCCACCAGCCGCTGGCGCGTCTCGCCGTTGACGCGGGTGAGATAGAGCTGGGCAACGTCGGCCCCTTCCCGGTCGCCGGTGTTGGCAATGGCGAAGCTGGCCGTCACTTCGCCACGGCGGTTGCGCAATTGCAGGCCGTCATGGCTGAAAGTGGTGTAGCTGAGCCCGTGGCCGAAGGGGAACAGCGGGGTCAGCCCCTGGCGTGCGAACCAGCGATAGCCGACGTCGGACCCTTCGATGGCATAGTCGGCATCCAGCGTCGCGCCCGGCTCCCCGCGACCGAGGAAGCTGGGGGTCACCGTCCGCGCGCCCGGCAGTTCGGGGCGCGGCAGCTGCGCTTCGGATGCGGGGAAGGTGATCGGCAGGTGGCCCGACGGGTTGACCGCGCCGAACAGCACATCGGCAATCGCCTCGCCACCGCGCGCGCCGGGATACCAGGCCTCGACCACGGCCGCGACATCGTCGAGCCACGGCATGGTCACCGGGCCGCCCGACTGGATCACCACGATGGTGTTGGGATTGGCCGTGGCGACGGCGGCCACCAGCGCATCCTGGCCTTGCGGCAGCGACAGGTCCGGCACGTCCAGGCCTTCGGTCTGGAACTGGTTGACGAAGACGATCGCCACGTCGGCCTGGCTGGCTGCCAGCGCGGCTTCCGACAGGTAGCGGCCGTCGCGGTAGGAGACGCGCGCGTCTGGCGCGGCATCGCGGATGGCATCGAGCGGAACCGAGCGATTGAACGCCGGGTCCATGAAATTGGCAAACCGGGCCTCTCCGCCGCGCAGCATGGGCACCATCGCGGCGGGGCCTTCGTCGCTGAACACGCGCGACGAGCCGCCGCCCACCATGGTGCCGGTATCGGCATTGCCGCCGATCACCGCGATCGAGTTCACCGCGCTGCTGAGCGGCAGAGAACCGGCCTGGTTGCGCAGCAGGACGATGCCTTCCTGCGCCACCTGCAAGGCGACTTCGCTGTTCGCCGCGCTGTCGACGGCGGTCATTTCCGGCAGGTTGGTGTCGAGATTGTTGGCGTAGATCGCCCACAGCACGCGGCGCGCCATTTCGCCCAGCCGGGTGCGGTAGCGCGGATCGCTCTGCGCGGCTTCGCGCAGCGGCACGTCCATGAACAGGCCCTCGTCGAGCTGCGCGCCCGATTGCTGGTCCAGCCCTGCCAGCGCGAAGTCGAGCCCCTCCACCGCGCCCCAGTCGGACATGACGAAGCCCTGGTAGCCCCAGTCGTCGCGCAGGACATCGGTCAGCAGGAAGTGGCTGTCGCAGGACAGCGGCCCGTTGATGCGGTTGTAGGCGCACATGACCGAGCCCGGATTGCCCTGCTCGATGGCGATTTCGAAGGCCAGCAGGTCGCTTTCGCGCAGGCTCGCCTCGTCGATCTCGACGTTCATGTAGTGGCGCCCGGTTTCCTGCGGGTTGATGGCGAAGTGCTTCACCGTGGAGATGATGTGGTTCGACTGGATGCCGCGCACCGCCGCGCCGCCAAGCACGCCACTGAGCAGCGGGTCTTCACCGATATATTCGAACGTGCGCCCGTTGCGCGCTTCGCGCATCAGGTTGATGCCGCCCGCCAGCAGGACGTTGTAGCCCTTGGCGTGGGCCTCGCTGCCGATCATGCGGCCACCGGCCTCGATCAGCTCGGGATTCCAGGTGGCACCCTGCGCGGTGCCGGAAGGCAGCTGGGTGCCGCCGTTGCCGCGTGCGCCGCCCACCCAGACAACGCCAAGGCTGGCATCGGTTTCCCACAAGGGCGGCACGTTGAGGCGCGGCACGCCGGGCACGATACCGGCACCGGGCAGCGCCCCTTCGGGCGGGTGGACGCCGGCCACCTCCATCGACATGTAGCCCAGCGTCAGCTGCGTACGCTCGGCATCGGTCATCTGCGCTTCGGTGACCGCAGCGCGTTCCTCGGCGCTGGCCTGGGCAGCGGCGGGAACGGAGGCGCACGAGGCAAGCAGCAGAGCGGCGAGACGGCCGCTGGCGGTCAGGGTCTTCACGAAATCTTCTCCCAGGACGCGTCTTTAAATCGTCCACTTGGAAGAATTTCAGGTTTGCGGCTCCGCGTCAAGCCAGCAAATGCGGTTTGCCGATCGCGCTTCAACCCGCTGGCGCCGGTGGCCGCGCTTGCGGGCCGAACATCGCCTCGATGTCGAAGATCGGGTGATAGGGATCGTAGGTGCCGCGCAGCACCTGCAACAGGTACTTGGCCGCATTGGGCAGGTACTCGTCGCTGGCATTCGCGGCCTGCTCCAGCGCGGGCATGGCGGGCCGCGCGGCTTCGCCCAGCAGGGTGAGCGCGTTGATCGCCTGCAAGCGCACCCGCACGGGCATGTCCTCGCCTGCCAGCACGGCCAGCTGGGCCACGCCCTCGCCGCTCCGTCCGCCGACCGCCATGGCGTGGGCAGCAGCCACGCGCACCGGCAGCGAAGGATCGGACAAGGCCATCTCGGCAACCGTGGCGGGCAGTGGCGCGGCCGCCGCTTCCAGCATCACCAGGCCCATCGCCGCCCAGTAGCGCAGCACTTCGTTGTCCGAACCCAGCGCCGCCGCCAGTTGCGGCAGGCTGGCCGGATCACGCCGCGCCGCCGTGGCCGCCAGCGCCATCGCCGCGTCGAGTGGATAGGCACCCGGCGCGCGGCTTTCGTGCCAGCCTTCGAGCGGCGAGGTTTCGGGGATGAAGCCATTGTCGTTCACCCGCCGCATCTCGGCATCCAGCGCCTGGCTCATGGCCTCCAGCCGGTGAGCATGGCCTGACTGCCCGGCCAGGTTGACCAGGCATTCAGGGTCCGCTTCGCAATCGAACAGCTGCTCGAACGGGCGCGGCTCGAAGCTCTGCATCTGCACGGCGTCGAGCGTTCCCGCGATCCGCGCCGCGTCCCAGTCCTGGTAACTGCGCGCCAGCCAGGCGAAGGCCTGGTTCTGCACCAGCGGCAGGTGCGGCATGTAGTTGCGGACATAGCGCCAGCGGCCATCGGTGACGGTGCGCACCAGGTCATAGCGTTCGTCCATCCGCCCACGCTGGCCCAGCGCATAGCGTTGCGGCGCGGCACCAGCGCCAAGGAAGGCCTTGCCTTGCATCGTGGCAGGCGCAGCTACTCCCGCCAGCGCCAGCACCGTGGGGGCAAGGTCGACGAAGCTCACCGGGCTGTCGATCGCGCTGCCCGCCCGCGCCGGGGCAAGGTGCGCCCACTTGGGCGGCAGGTAGACCACCAGCGCGCAACGCAGGCCATCGTCGACGCAGTATCGCTTGGATCGCGGCAGCACCCCGCCGTTATCCGAATAGTGGAACACGATGGTGTCCTCGGCCAGCCCGGCCTCGTCGAGTTCGGCCAGCCGCGCGGCCAGTTCGCCGTCCATCCGTTCCATCAGGTTGTAGTAGCTGGCAATGTCCTGCCGGATGCCGGGCGTATCGGGCAGGAAGGCAGGCACGCTCACCATGTCCGGCGTCACGCGCCCCGGCGTGGGCCGGAACAGCCGCGATTCGTGCGTCGTCTCGCTGTTGAACACCGCCATGAACGGCTGCCCCTCGGCGCGTCCGCGCCAGTGCGCATCGCGGCTGCTGGCGTGCCAGATCGCGTTCGGGTCCACGTCGCAGTTGTAGTCGGTCTTGGAATTGTTGGTGCAGTAGTATCCCGCCGCTCGCAGCAGTTCGGGATAGGTCTGCAAAATCCCCGCTGCCCGCGCATTGGCGCGCATGTGCTGGGCAGGCGCGCAGCTTTGCGCATGGGTGCCCGTCAGGATGGTGAACCGCGTCGGCGCGCAGACCGGGGAGTTGGAATAGACGTTGCGGTAGAGGAGGCCGCGCCCCGCCAGCGCGTCGATATTAGGCGTGTGCGCCAGCCGGTCGCCATAGGCACCGATGTAGGGGTTGTTGTCCTCGCTGACGAACCACAGGATGTTGGGGCGTTCGGCGGGGCCTTCCGGCAACGTGGTGCAGGCAGCGGCGGCCAGCGCGGCGCTGCCAGCGGCACCGTGATGGAGAACCTGGCGGCGGGTAAGTTTCATTGTCCGGTCTCCGTGGGTGCAGCGGCGGGCGCAGGGCCATAGTGGCGGTCGGCACTGTCGTCGAACATCTCGCGATAGCGCATGGCGGCGGGCGCTTCGGCCAGCGGCGGATCGCTGTAGCGGCGGGCTTCCTCCCACCACAGTTCCTGCATCCGGGCGAGCTGTTCGGGGTGGGTTGCGGCCAGGTCGTTGGCTTCGGCAAAATCGGTTTCGGTATCGTAGAGCTGCCACACGTCAGAATCGAAATCGCCGTCGCGCGGGTGGATCGCATAGGCCCGCCAGCGCCCGTCGGTGATCGCCCGGTTGCCGCGAAGTTCGAAGTACTGCACCTGCCGGGTGGGCGCATCGGCATCGTAGAGGGTCTGCCGGATCGACCTGCCCGCGACGGGGATCTCCGCCAGGCCGTCCACTTCGTCGGGGAACCCGGTGCCTGCGATATCGACCAGCGTCGGGGCGATATCGACCGCGTCGACCATCTGGCGGCGGATCGCGCCGGCCTGGTCAGGGGCGATCTCGCGCGGCCAGCTGACGATCATCGGGGTGCGTACCCCGCCTGCCTGCGGCCACAGCTTGTAACGGCGGAACGGGGTGACGCCCGCCATAGCCCAGGGACGCGGATATTCGGACTGGGTGCGATCGGTGCCCAGGTCGTCCAGCCGGGCGAGCATGTCCTCCGGCGTCATCTGGCTGGGGTAGTAGAGATGGTCGAAGCTGCCCGCCTGCCCCGCTTCGGAGGCGGCGCCGTTGTCCGACACCAGCACGATCACGGTATTGTCGAGCTGGTCGGTGGCACGCAGGTAGTTCACCAGCCGCCCGATCTGCTCGTCGGTATGGGTGATGAACCCGGCGTAGACTTCCATGAAGCGGGCGAACACGGTGCGTTCGGTATCGGTCAGGTCCGCCCAGGCGCGATCGCCGGGGTTGCGCGGCGGCAGCACGGTGTCGGCGGGAATGATCCCCATCTCGCGCATCCGTTCGAACCGTTCCAGCCGCAGGGCATCCCAGCCCTGGTCGTAAACCCCGGCATAGGCGTCGATATAGGGACGCGGCACCTGGATCGGGGCATGGCCCGCACCATAGGCGAGGTAGACAAAGGCCGGCTGGTGCGGTTCGCCGGGGCGCGGCGGAGCCAGCGCGGCGATGGCGCGATCGGTGATGTCGACCGAGAAGTGATAGCCCGGTGCATCGGGGCTTTCCTCCAGCCGCCGGCTTCCTTCGATCAGGCTGGGGTGATACTGGTCGGTCCAGCCGAGGAAGAAGCCGTAGAACTGGTCGAACCCGCGTTGCAGCGGCCACGATCCGTTGTTGCCCTCGCTGCCGTCCTGGTCTTCGGGCGCCAGGTGCCACTTGCCGAACCCGGCGGTGCGATAGCCCGCTTCGCGCAGGACTTCGGGCAGGAAGGCGGCGTTGTCGGGCATCTCGCCGCGGTCGCGGGTCAGATCGGCAGGGTTGACCCGGCGCGCGGGCAAGTCGGCCATGCGCACTGTCTGCGGGTTGCGCCCGGTCAGCAGCGAGGCGCGGGTGGGGGAGCAGACCGCCTTGGTGTCGAAGCGGGTATAGCGCAGGCCGCCAGCCGCCAGCGCATCGATATTGGGCGTGCGGATTTCCGAACCGAAGGCGCCGAGATCGGAAAAGCCCACGTCATCGAGTACGATCAGCACGATATTGGGGCGATCATCGTCTTCCTGTGCCGAGGCGGGCGCCCCGGCCAGTGCGAGCACGGTGGCTCCCAGCGCGGCAAGCCAATGGCGCGGCAAGTGCAGCATGTTCATCGTCCCGATTTCCTCTCCGGCGGCGCTGCACCGTCATTGCATCGCGGTGCGCACCTGCTAGGCCGTTCGCCCATGCAGCCTATTCTGGCCCGTGCATGATGCACAATCCGCCTTGTTGGCAAGTGTTATCTTCCAAATGGAAGGTTTACTGCCTATGGCCGGTTGCCACGCACGGCCACCAGCAAGACCAGAGGATCAGCCATGGGTGACCAGTCCGCCTCCACCAAGTCGCCGCGCCGCAAGCAGCAGCCGATCGCCGCGCGCACCGGCAAGCCGCTGGTGCAGACCCGCGCGGAGCAGACCCGCGCTGCCATCCTGACGGTGGCGCGCCAGAACTTTGCCGAGCACGGCTTTGCCGATGCCAGCATCCGCGACATCGCCGGGGAGGCCGGCACCACCCATTCGATGGTCACCTATCACTTCGGCACCAAGGAAGAATTGTGGCGCGAATCGGTGCGCGAGATGTTCGCTGCCTTCCGGGTGGAAGTGACCGACGACATGGACAGGGACATGGAAGCCGGCCTGCCGCTGCGCGATCAGTACGTCCGCATGGTCCAGCGCTATGCCCGATATTCGGCAAGGCATCCCGAACACGCCCGCATCACGATCATGGAGACGATCCGTGGCGGCGAGCGGCTGGAATGGATGGTGGGGAACTTCGTGCTCGATGCCCATCGCGCGGCGCTGCCTTTCTTGCAGCTGCTGATGGACGAAGGCGTGATCGCCCGGATGCCCGTGATCAGTTTCCTCTACAACCTGGTCGCGATGCTCCAGATGCCCTTCGTGCTCGCGAAGGAAGCGGAGATCGCGGTGCGATACGACGCGCTGAGCGACGAAGCGATCGAGCGCCAGGCCGAAGCCGTGCTGACGCTTACCTTGCTGCCCCAGGCGAAGGGGTCCGACTGAAGCCGCAAATGCATGGCCGAACAGGTACTTGAAAATTCCCGCTTGCGTTATTCTTCCATGTGGACGATTAATCCGCCTGGAAGAAAAACATATTGGGAATGAGGGCCATGAATCGATTCAATCGCTGCTTGCTGCTGTCCACCGTCGGCGTGGCAATTTCTGCTGTCGCCATGCCTGCCTATGCGCAGGAAACCTCCGAAGACGGCACCGATGACAACACCATCGTCGTTACCGCGCAGAAGCGTGAAGAACGCCTCCAGGACGTGCCGCTGGCCGTCACCGCGGTCACCGGCGATTCGCTGGCCGAAGCCAACATCACCGAAACCACCGCGCTGCAACGCATCGCCCCCTCGCTGACCTATACGCAGGGCAACAACCCCTCGAACTCCACCTTCCGCATCCGCGGCATCGGCACCCAGGTGTTCGGCCAGGGTACGGAAACCTCGGTCGCCACCGTGATCGACGGCGTGGTGCTGGCGCGCCAGGCGCAGGGCTTTACCGACCTGGGCGATATCGAGCGCGTCGAAGTGCTGCGCGGCCCGCAAGGCACGCTGTTCGGCAAGAACGCCACCGCCGGCGTGATCAACATCGTCACCCGCCGTCCCAGCAACGAACTGGAAGGCCGCGTGTCCGCGACGATTGCCGAGATGGGCGAATACCACCTCAACGGCGGCCTGTCCGGCCCGCTGAGCGACAATGTCGGCTTCCGCCTGTCGGGTTACTACAACAACGACAGTGGCTACATCTACAACCACGCCACCGACACCAATGTGAACGGCTACGAGACCTACGGCTTCAACGGCAAGCTGGAGTTCGACCTGGGCGACCTCAACCTGCTGCTGGGCGGTTCGTACTACCACAACAGCGCCGATTGCTGCGTGCAGGTGGCGATCCAGACCACCAATGCCAACCTTGCCACGCTGCAATTCCCGGTGATCGCCGGGCGCAACAACCGCGAGGTGAACACCAACCTGGGTCTCACCAGCTTCACCGAATCGGAAATCTACTCGCTCGAAGGCAACTATGACCTGGGCGGGGCCACGATCACCTCGATCACCGCCTACCAGATCTTCCGGTCGGACAATAACTACGACGTCGACATGCTCAACAACCCGGTACCGATCTACTCGGGCGGCAATGGCAATGCGCCGTATTACGCGCAGTTCCAGGTCAATGGCGGCCCGTTCAATCTCGACCAGTTCTCGCAGGAGCTGCGCATCAGCTCGAATGGCGACAACCGGCTCAACTATGTCGCTGGCCTGTTCTATTCGGACCTCGGGCTGAACCGTTCGTTCCAGCGTCGCATCGTGTCCTGCCCCACCACCATCGCGGCCAACCAGGGCCTTGCCATCGGTGCCATCTGTCCTTCGCCCACCGCCTCTTCGGGTTCGCACTCGGCGCGGCTGGACAGCAGCCATATCGCCGCTTTCGGCCAGATCGACTTCGAAGTGGTCGACGGGCTGACGCTGATCGGCGGCCTGCGCATTCAGCACGAGAAGATCTCGGCTTCGGGCGCCCAGGATGCCGCCCCGCTGGTCGTGGGTGACACCCCGATGTTCTCGGGCGCCACGCTGACCAGCGGTACCACCACCGCCAGCGACGATGCCATCACCGGCCGCGCGGGCATCCAGTACGAATTCAGCCGCTTCGCGCAGGCCTATGCCACCTATACCCGTGGCTACAAGGGCCAGAGCCTGGGCACCGAGTTCAACCAGACCTTCAACAACAACCCGGTGGTCGCACCCGAGCACGTCAACGCCTACGAAGTCGGCTTCAAGGGCCGCACGACCGACGGCCTGCTGCAATTCGCGCTGGCGGCCTTCCAGGCCGACTACACCAACTTGCAGGTGCAGGCGAACCGGTCTGACCAGGCCACCGGCAACTTCCTGTTCGTGGTGACCAATGCCGGCCAGGCACGCACCCGCGGGATCGAGCTGGAATCGACCTTGCAGCCGAGCGACGCGTTCTCGGTCGACTTCAACCTGACCTACATCGACGCGCAGTTCGATGCCGATGGCCTGGCCTGTCCGCTAGCCGATCGCGTGGGCACGCCCATCATCGCCGTGGGCCAGACCGTGCCGTTCAACACCTGCGTGCGCATCCAGACGGTCAACAATTCCAACACCACCGTCACCAGCGGCCCCACGCAACTGGTGCGCGACGGGACGCTGCCCAACACGCCGGAATGGCGCATCGGCATCAGCCCGCGCTACGAACGCGAGTTTGGCGACTTCCTGGGTTTCGTCGACTTCAACTTCCAGTACCAGAGCAGCGTGATCTTCTCGCTGGAGCAGGACCAGAACCAGATCCAGCAGGGCTACTGGCTGGCCGATGCCACGATCGGCATCCGGCCGCAGGATCGCGGGTTCAGCGCCTCGGTGTTCGTCCGCAACATGTTCGATCAGCTGTATTACGGATCGATCGGCACCGGTACTTCGCTGACCTCGCAGACGCTTACTCCGGACAACCTGACGGCGTTCCGCCCCCGCAACTCGTTCCGCTACTTCGGCGCGAGCGTGGGCTACACCTTCTAGGTCGCAGGAAACCCGGAGCGGTTGCCTGCAGCCGCTCCGGGCTCTTTCTTCGGCCGCATATTGACGCCATTATCCGTCGGTGCCGCTGGACGGAGCCGTACAGCAAGCCAAAGGTGGGAACCCATGGATAAGCGTTTGAAGTCATTCTGTGCCGCGGCGCTGGCCGCAGTGGCCACGGCAGGGGTGCTCCTCCCTCCTGCCGCACCGGCGCTGGCACAGGACAGGGCGGGGGCGGAGCGTGCAGCTCCCGCCCCCGCTCCTCGCACCGACGGCCCGCCCAACATCGTGCTGATCATGGCCGATGACATGGGCGTGGAAGCCATCAACGCTTACGGCGGCCAGTACGCCACCCCCAATATCGATGCCCTGTCACGCCAGGGAATGCGGCTCGACCAGGCTTTCGCCACGCCGCTGTGCACCCCTTCGCGCACGCGCCTGATGACCGGGCGCGAGAACGCCAGCAACTATCGGGCCTTTGGCTATCTCGACCCCGCCGAAACCACCTTTGCGCAAGTGCTGCAAGGCGCCGGCTACACCACCGCCATCGCGGGCAAGTGGCAACTGGCCGGCAATGGCTTCGATGGCCGCCAGGGCATGATGCCGCTGGATGCCGGGTTCGACGAGGCCATGCTGTGGCAGGTCGCGTCCGGCCCCGCCCGCGGTTCGCGCTACTGGGGGCCGACCTTCTGGATCAACGGCCGGACGGTGATGAACGAGGAAGGCTTCGGCCCGGATCTCACCACCCAGTTCGCGCGCGATTTCATCCGCCGCAATCGCGAGCGGCCCTTCCTGCTCTATTACCCGATCGTGCTGCCGCACTCGCCCTTCGTGCCCACGCCCATGTCGATGGACGCCCAGGGTGCGCAGGCGCGCTTTGCCGGCATGGTCAGCTATCTCGACACGCTGGTGGGCCAGGTGCTGGCCGAACTGCACGCGCAGGGGCTGGACGACAATACGCTGGTGATCTTCACCGGCGACAATGGCACCAACCGCCAGATCGTCAGCTATCGCGACGGGCACGAGGTGCAAGGCGGCAAGGGAACGCCCACGCTCAACGGCACCCATGTGCCGATGATCGTGCGCTGGCCGGGCCGGGTTGCGCCGGGCAGCAGCAGCGCCGCGCTGTTCGACTTCATGGACATGCTGCCCACCCTGGCCGACGTGGCCGGGGTTTCCATAGACGGGGTGACTCACGACGGCGTCAGCCAGCTGCCGGTGATCACCGGGCAAAGCACCGGCGTGCGCGACACGATCTACATGCACTATGCCCCGGCCTGGATGTTCGAGCCGACCCGGTTCGTGTTCAACAGCCAGTACAAGCTCTACGCCGACGGCCGCTTCGTCGCCCTCGACATGGTCAGCGGGCAGGAAACCGATGTCGCCAATCCCACCGGCGAGGCGGCGCGCACGCTGGCGCGCTTCCGCACGATCATGGCGCGCGACGTGACGCCGCTGGATCAGACGCGTTTCCCGATGTGTGCGGGCAACCAGTCGAATAGGCCGGGCGTGGCGGCAGAGATTGCCGGATGCCCGGAACTGCGCGAAATGCAGGGCAACGAATAGAACGCTCGGGAAGGATAGTGGCGATGTGGAAGACAGCAGGGCCGGCCATGCGCGGCACCTTCGCTCGATTGGTGCTGGCCGTGGCCATGCTGGTGACGCTGGACGCCGCCACGCCCGTGGTCGCGCAGGAAGCCCCCGCCCCCGCGGCGGAGCAGCGGCACTACAACGTGCTGTTCATCATCGCGGACGACCTCAACACCCGCATCGGCCCTTACGGTTCTTCGGTGCAGACCCCCAACCTTGACCGGCTGGCCGCCAGCGCCGTCACCTTCCAGCGCGCCTATACCCAGTTCCCCTGGTGCGGCCCCAGCCGGGCATCGTTCCTGACCGGGACACGGCCCGACACCACAGGTGTTATCGACCTCTATACCCCGTTCCGCCGTCGCCTGCCCGATATCGTCACCCTGCCGCAGTACTTCCGCGAGCACGGCTATTTTTCGGGCCGCATCGGCAAGATCTTCCACCAGGGCGTGCCGGACCAGATCGGCACCAGCGGCCCCGACGATCCGCAGTCGTGGACCGAAGTGGTCAACCCGCGCGGGCGCGACGTCGATGCCCAGCAGGCAGGCCAGCTGGTCAACATGACGCCCGGCATCCCCTTCGGTTCGGCGCAGGCCTATTACGCCGACGACGGGCCGGAGAACGAGCAGACCGATGGCATGGTGGCCACGGCGGCGATCGAGATGCTGCGCGCCAACCGCGACCGGCCCTTCTTCATCGGCGTGGGCTTCTATCGCCCGCACGTTCCCGAAGTGGCGCCGCAACGCTATTTCGACATGTACCCGGTCGACCAGATGCAGGTGGCGGACGAGACGCCGGAAACGCTCGCCAATGTCCTCGACGTGGCCAAGTCGTGGACGCCCGACAACTTCGGCATGACCGACGATGAACAGCGCACCATGATCAGCGCCTATTCGGCGGCCACCAGCTACATGGATACCCAGGTCGGCCGCGTGCTCGACGAGCTGGACCGGCTGGGGCTGGCGGAAAACACCATCGTCGTCTTCACCAGCGATCACGGCTTCCTGCTGGGCGAACACGGCCAGTGGATGAAGACCACGCTGTTCGAACAGGCCACGCGCGTGCCGCTGATCATCCGCGCGCCGGGTGTGTCGCAGGCGGGCCAGATGTCGCCGCGCACGGTGGAGCTGCTTGATCTCTATCCCACGCTGCTCGATCTGGCCGGGCTGCCGGTCAATACCCGCAACGAAGGGCTCAGCCTCTCCAGCCTGCTCAGTGATCCCGACGATCCGCGCTGGCACAAGCCCGCGCTGTCGCAGATCGCCGGGGGCCGCAGCGTGCGCACCGAACGCTATCGCTACACCGAATGGCAGAACGGCGAGCGTGGGCGCGAGCTCTACGAATACGCCAGCGATCCGCTGGAGCACCACAACCTGGCCGACGATCCGCGTTATGCCGGGGTGGTGGAGCTGATGCGCGCCATGCTGCCGCCCGCACCCGCCGAACGTCGCGCCGATCCGATCCACTATTCGCGCGAGCGGGGGTGCCTGATGCGTCCGGCCGGAGTGCCCGACAACCCGCAGACGCGGTCGATCTTCTGCCCGGTGATCGACGACTGAGGCGCGCCTGGTTCCCTCTCCCTTGCCGCAACCGGTGACAGGCGATAGCCTGCCCGGCAGAGGGTCAAGGGAGAGTTCAGATGCGCACCACCATTCTTGCCGGGGCCGTGCTGCTGGCACTGGCCGCCTGCGGCGATAACCAGCCGGCCAATGCCGACACCCCCGGCTACACCGCCGCGCAATATACCCAGGCGATCACCGACATCGCCCGCAGCGACGACCTGGAAGCTGACGCCACGCGCCTTCCGGGCGAATTGCTGGCCTTCGCGCAGATTGATCGCGGCGAAGTGGTGGGCGATTACATCATGGGCGGCGGCTACGTCACCCGGCTGCTGGCAACGGCGGTGGGGGGCGATGGCAAGGTCTATGCCTTCCAGCCCGACGAGTTCATCGCCTTCCGTCCCGAATATGCCACCGAGCAGAACGAGACGGTGCGCCGCTATTCGGACAACGACGGCAACCCGGTACGGGTTTTCCCCTTGCGCGGCCCCATCGCCCATCCGGGCTGGCCCGAGCCGCTCGACACCATCATCACGGTGATGAACCTGCACGACCTGTTCATTCCGCAGATGCCCGATGGCACGGCAGAGGCCGCCATCGCGGACCTCTATGCCGCGCTGAAGCCCGGCGGCACGCTGGTGGTGGTGGATCATGTCGCGCCCGATGGCGGCGGGGTCGAGGCGGCTGACCAGCTGCACCGGATGGATCGCGAGCTGGCCCTGGCGGCGCTGACCCAGGCGGGCTTCGTGCTGGAAGAGGAGAGCGATCTCTATGCCCGGCCCGACGATCCGCACACCGCCAACGTGTTCGATCCGTCAATCCGGGGCAATACCGATCAGTTCGCCTGGCGCCTGCGCAAACCCGAATAGCCGGGCTGAAACTCTGCGGGGTTCCCGTGATTCGTCTCGGCGCGTCGTCAATCTCGCGCGTTTCGTCGCGCGACTATCGTCAAAGGACGTGGTATTAAGCATTTGCTAAGTACGTTTCAGGCAATGTTGCGATATGGATAGAACGGTGATCGGAAGGATTGTTGCGTCGCTGGCCCTGGCTTTCGCCATGCTGCTCGGCACCGCGGCACAGGCCCAGGAATTCGAAAGCGCCTTCGACAGTGCCTTCGGCACCGAGATGCGCGCCCCGCGCGATTACTCGCCCAGTTACTCCAGCAATTTCGAGATGCAGATCGCCCAGCTGGCCGATGGCGGCCAGGGGCGCATCGGCGTCTACGCGGTGGACCTGGCCACCGGGCAGACGGTGTCGGTGCTAGGTGACCAGCGTTTCCCCATGGCCAGCACCAGCAAGATCGCCATCGCCGCGACCTACCTGGAAATGGTCGATCGCGGCCAGCGCAGCCTGACCAGCGAATATCCGCTGCTGTGGGCGGTGCGCTCGCAACGCTTCTCCAGCGCCGCCGCGCCGGTTCGCGAAGGCGAATACATGACCGCGCTGCAACTGATCGACCTCAGCCTGACGCGCAGTTCCAACCCGGCCACCGATGCCCTGCTGGCAGCCGTCGGCGGCCCGGCGGCGGTGAACGACTGGGCGCGCCGCGCGGGCCTTGCCAACTTCAGCCTCAACCGCGACATCGCCACGCTGGTGCGCGACGATGGCGAGTTCGATCCCGCGGTGCACATCGACGTGCGCGACAGCGCCACCCCGGCCACCATGGTGCAGCTCGTCTCGGGCATCTACCAGGGCCGCTGGCTCAGCGCCGACAGCCGCGCGGTGATCATCGATGCCATGGAACGCTGCCGCACCGGCGCGCACCGCATCCGCGGGCTGATGCCCGAAGACGTTACCGTGGCGCACAAGACCGGTTCGCTCAACAACACGTCCAGCGACATCGGCATCATCACCGGGCCGGACGGGCGCTCGATCGCGCTGGCCATCTATATCACCGGTCAGGGCAGCCGCCCCAATCGCGAAGCCCGCATCGCCTCGATCGCGCGCGCCATCTACGATGGCTATGCCGCCCAGGCGGCGAATCGCAGCTTTGCCAACGCGAACTACTCCAGCGCGCTGACGCGCTGATCGTCACACCAGGTCGGCGGCCACCGAAAGGGGCCAACGAAAAAGGGCGCGGCCATCGCTGGCCACGCCCTTTTCATTGTGCGCGAAACTGCGCCGGCGATTAGTTGCCGGTAGCTTCGTCAGCAGCACCTTCAACCGCTTCACCAGCGGCGTCCACGGCGTCGCCAGCGGCGTCAGCGGTGTCGGCAACGGCTTCGCCAGCGGCATCGGCGGTGTCGGCAACGGCTTCGCCAGCGGCGTCGACATTGGCGGCAGCATCGTCCATCGCGCTGTCGGCAGCGGCGTCAGCGGTTTCGGCGGTTTCGTCCGAGCAGGCCGAGAGGGCGAGAGCGGCAGCGCCAGCGGCGGCGACGAGAATGATCTTACGCATAGGATTGAACCCCTTGATGTGCATAGATTGGGATCAGCGATCGCCTCTCCCGAAACTGGCCTTGTCGCCGGTTCCGCTGCCCAAATAATGCCACATTTGGCCCGGCACAAGCGGATTATGGCGCAAATACGGCGAGTTGAGTCCCCGGCCCGGTTGCTCAGTGTGGCACGCGGGCAAAGAAAAAGGGCGCGGCCATCGCTGGCCACGCCCTTGATCTTGTAAGCCGTAAGGGCTCGTCCGATTACTCGGCCGGAGCTTCTTCAGCCGGAGCAGCTGCGTCAGCAGCAACTTCCGCACCGTCGGTGGCGGCTTCAACGGCGGTTTCTTCAGCAACCGGAGCAGCTTCTTCAGCCATCGCGTCGGTGTTGGCTTCGGCGTCAGCAGCGGTTTCTTCGGTGGTCGCTTCGTCAGCAGCTTCTTCCGAGCAGGCCGACAGGGCGAGGGCAGCGGCGCCAGCGGCGGCGACGAGGATGATCTTACGCATAGGATTGAACCCCTTGAAATGCATTGGTTGGGATCGGCGATTGCCTTACCCGAAACCGGTCTTTCCCCGGTTCCGCTGCCCAAATACTGCCACAATTTTCGCGGCGCAAGAAAAATGTGGCACAAATGCGGCGGGCCGTTGCCACAAACCTGGCGCGAATGTGGCAGCCGACTTCGCTCTTACCGGCGGGCGCGGTGCGTGATAGGCCCTGCGCCATGGCCAACAAGCAGCATCTCTACCTGGTCGACGGTTCGGCCTATATCTTCCGCGCCTATCACCGCCTGCCGCCGTTCACCAACCCGCAGGGCGTGCCGGTGGGCGCGGTCTACGGCTATACCACCATGCTGTGGAAGCTGGCGGACGACCTGCACAAGGCCGATGGCCCCACTCACCTGGCCGTGGTGCTCGACAAGTCGAGCAAGAGCTTCCGCAACGAAATCTACCCGCAGTACAAGGCCAACCGCCCGCCCCCGCCCGAAGACCTGCGCCCGCAGTTCCCGCTGATTCGCGACGCCACGCGCGCCTTTTCCCTGCCCTGCATCGAGGAACCCGACGTGGAGGCGGACGACATGATCGCCAGCTATGCCCGCGCCGCGCAGCGACAGGGCTGGGATGTCACCATCGTTTCCTCCGACAAGGACCTGATGCAGCTGGTGGGCGAGGAAAACGGTGCCCGCATCGACATGCTCGACACCATGAAGAACCAGCGCATCTACCGCCCCGAGGTGGAGGAGAAGTTCGGCGTGCCGCCCGAACTGGTGGGCGACGTGCTGGCGCTGATGGGCGATTCGGTGGACAATGTGCCGGGCATCTTCGGCGTCGGCCCCAAGACCGCCAGCAAGCTCATCGCGGAGAACGGCAGCCTGACAGCGGCGCTCGATTCGGCCGAAGCAATGAAGCCGTCGAAACTGAAGGAACGGCTGATCGAGCACCGCGCCGATGCCGAGATGAGCCGGGTGCTGGTGGCGCTGAAGGAAGACTGCCCGCTGCCCGAGCCGCTGGACGATTTCCTGCTGGAAGGCGTGCCGCCCGAACCGCTGGCGCAATTCCTCCACACCCACGGTTTCCTCAGCCTGCTGCGGCGTCTCGACTCGGGCGTCGGCAGCCCCGAACGCAAGACCGATCTCAATCCGGCAAAGCAGGAGACGGCAAGCGCCGCAGCCGCCGCCCCCGGAGACAGCGGCGGCAGTCACCAGCAATTGCCCGACTGGCCCGACATCGACCGCAGCAGCTACGAATGCGTGCAGACCATGGAGCGGCTGCGGCACTGGATCGACCGCGCCCATGCCGCGCGGCTGGTGGCTGTGGATACCGAGACTACCAGCCTCGATGCCATCAGCGCCGATATCGTCGGCTTCAGCCTGGCGCTTGGCCCGAACCTCGCCTGCTATGTCCCATTGGGCCATTTCAGCGGCGGCGGCAGCAGCGACGACATGTTCGCGGAAAAGCCGCAGCAGGTCGATCGCGAGCAGGCCCTGGCCGCGATCAAGCCGCTGCTGGAAAGCGATGCCGTGCTGAAGGTGGGGCAGAACATCAAGTACGACATCAACGTGCTCGCGCGGCTCGGCATCGCGATGGCGCCGGTGCACGATACCATGGTGATCAGCTTCGACATGGACGCTGGCCGGTCCGAAGACGGGATCGGCGGCGGGCATGGCATGGACGAGCTGGCCGAGCGCCACCTTGGCCACACCACGCTGAAGTTCAAGGACCTGTGCGGCACCGGCAAGAAGGCGATCTCGTTTGCCGAGGTGCCGCTGGATCGCGCCACCGAATATGCCGCCGAGGATGCCGACGTCACCTGGCGGCTGTACCAGCACCTGCACCGCCGCCTGCCGCTGGAACAGGCGACGCGCGTCTACGAGATGGTGGACCGCCCGCTGATCCCGGAGGTCGCCCGGATGGAGCGCGAGGGGATCAAGGTCGACCGCGTGGCGCTGTCGCGCTTGTCGGAGACCTTTGCCGAGAAGACCGGCGAGCTCGAACGCGAGATCCACGCCGATGCCGGCGAGGAATTCACCATCGGCAGCCCCAAGCA
>JAGREI010000167.1 GCA_020446625.1 Erythrobacter sp. | reverse complement strand
AAGAACTTCGTGCTCGACAACCGCGCCGGCCAGCCCGAGCTGAAGGCCGCCCGCAAGCGTGCCGAAGCCCACCCGATCGAACAGACCGGCTCGGCCCTGCGTGCCATGATGCCGTGGATCAAGGCCAACCAGCTGGTGGACAAGGCCAAGAACTAAGCCGAGGACGGGCGGCGACATGCAAGATCGCCGCCCGACCGTCATCATCCTGGCAATCTGCGCCCTCGCCTGGGGCGGGATCGTGCTGCACCGCGCGCGCGATCGGCTGGCGAACGATATCTTCGAACCCACCGCCACGCAGGGCCAAGTCGAGGCATTCGCCCGCCAGCGACTCAGCCAGTTGCAGGAACGCTCCTTCGCGGAGGATGTCGAACAGTGCGGGCTGGTGGCCGAACGCGGCACCGGCGAGATCATGTCGCGCACCGTGATGATCGGGCGCGAGGACAGCTGCGACGTGCAGTGGTTCAACGTCAGCACGCTCTATCCGCTGGCCACCTTTCACACCCACGCCGCCTATAATCCCGACTACGACAGCGAAGTCCCCTCCACGCTCGACCTGGAAAGCGCGGTGGCAGGCCAGCTCGATGGCTATGTGGCCACCCCCGGCGGGCGGCTGTGGCACCTCGACTGGCAGGCGGGCATGGCACGGCAGGTCTGCGGCGAGAACTGCCTGCCGCAGGACCGCGCCTATCGCCCCTGCGCGGCGGACGAACCGGCATCGGAATATTCCATGGCCACGCTGCGCGAGCGCCAGAGCCGCGTGTGGAACGGGTGCTGAGGCACCATCATGCGACAATCTGGCCTGTGGACAATGTCAATGTGAAGCGCCATCCTGCCGCGCGTTATTCGTTCGGGAGACTTTACATGCGCAACCTGATTCTGGCCGCCGCCACCGCCGGCCTGCTCGCCACCGCCGCCGTGTCCACGCTCAATGCCCAGGCCGGGCCGGAAGCGGGCATGGACACCAGCCGCATCAGCGCAGGCACCTATGCCGCCGATCCCAACCACTCGATGGTGGCCTGGGGCCTCAACCACCTGGGCTTCAACAACTATTACGGCATCTACGGCAATGTCACCGGCACGCTGAACCTTGACCCGGCGAACCTTGCCAATGCCTCGGTCGACGTGATGATCCCGCTCGACAATCCCACCGTCGCCAGCGCGGGCCTGCACGATCATCTGCTGCGTGCCGGTGCCGATGGCGCGGCGCCCGATTTCTTCGGCCCCTCGCCCGAGGCGGCGCATTTCGTTTCCACCATGGTTCACCCCACCAGCCCCACCACGGCGGAAATCATGGGCAACCTCACCTTCAACGGGCAGACTCACCCGGTGACGATCGAGGCCGAGCTGGCGGGCATGGGCACCAACATGATGAGCCGCAAGGAAACCGTGGGCTTCCACGGCAGCGCCACCATCACCCGCTCGCAATGGGGCCTGGGCTGGGGCACCCAGTTCGGCCTGGGCGACGACGTGCAGCTGCACATCACCGCCGCTTTCGAGAAGCAATAGGCCAGCAGCGCAAGGCGGGGGCGCGGCGAAATTGTCGCCCACTCCCGTTTGCGCACTGGACCTGTTAACCAATCGTCCCTAGATACCCTGGCATGACGCAGCCTTTCGGCCTTTCCCTGCTGCTTCGACTTACACGCCCTTAGGCGTGCCATTTTCCCTGCGCTTTTCGCGCAGAACCCGCCTAAGGGCTTCCCCAAAGCACCGTCAAAACGCCGCCAGCACGCTTGCGCGCGGCTCCCAAGTCGAACAAGGCCCCTAAGTCATGACCATGCTCCGCGATCCGAGCGCGAAATACCGCCCCTTCCCGCAGGTGAACCTGCCCGACCGGCAATGGCCCTCGCGTACCATCACCCAGCCGCCCCGCTGGCTCAGCACCGACCTGCGCGACGGCAACCAGTCGATCATCGACCCGATGGATCGCGCCAAGAAGACCCGCTTCTTTGACCTGCTGGTGGAATGCGGCCTGAAGGAAATCGAAGTCGGCTTCCCCGCCGCCGGGCAGACCGAGTTCGATTTCATCAGCTGGCTGGTGCAATCGGGCCGCATTCCCGAAGACGTGACCGTGCAGGTGCTGACGCAATCGCGCGAAGACCTGATCAAGCGCAGCTTCGAAAGCCTCGAAGGCGCGCATTCGGCCATCGTCCACCTCTACAACGCGGTCAGCCCGGCCTGGCGCGACATCGTCTTCCGCATGAGCAAGGACGAAGTGCGGCAGATCGCCATAACCGGCGCGCAGCTGCTGGTGGACGAGGCGGCCAAGCGGCCTGGCACCCGGTGGCACTTCGAATACTCGCCCGAAACCTTCTCCACCGCCGAACTCGATTTCAGCCTGGAGGTGTGCGAGGCGGTGATGCAGGTGGTCGGCCCGACGAAGGAATGGCCGATCATCCTCAACCTGCCGGCCACGGTGGAAGCGGCTACGCCCAACATCTACGCCGACCAGATCGAGTATTTCTGCCGCAACCTGCCCAACCGCGAAGCGGCAGTGATTTCGCTCCACACCCACAACGATCGTGGCACCGGAGTCGCGGCGGCGGAACTGGGCCTGATGGCGGGTGCAGACCGCGTGGAAGGCTGCCTGTTCGGCAACGGTGAGCGCACGGGCAACTGCTGCCTGGTGACAGTCGCTCTCAACATGTACACGCAAGGCGTTGATCCCGGCCTCGATTTCTCGGACATCGACCGGGTGATCGAGACGGTGGAATACTGCAACGAGCTGCCCGTCCACCAGCGCCACCCCTATGGCGGCGAACTGGTGTTCACGGCCTTCTCGGGTAGCCACCAGGACGCGATCAAGAAGGGCTTCGAAGCGCACGACCGGCAGAATGACGAATTCTGGCGCGTGCCTTACCTGCCGATCGACCCGGCGGACCTGGGCCGCAGCTACGAAGCGGTGATCCGCGTCAACTCGCAGAGCGGCAAGGGCGGCTTTGCCTGGGTGCTGCAACAGGACCAGGGCCTGAAACTGCCCAAGAAGATGCAGGCCCATTTCAGCCGCCACGTGCAGTTCATGGCCGATGACCTGGGCCGCGAACTGAACGCCGCGGATATCTGGGACTGCTTCAAGGCCACCTATTACCTCAAGGTCGACAAGCGCCGCTTCCGGCTGGTCGACTATGACGAGGGCCGCACCGCCGATGGTGACCGCGTGTTCACCGGCACGATCGAAGTCGACGGCGTGCCGCAGCGGGTGTCGGGCCGTGGCAAGGGCCTGATCTCCAGCGTGCTCGCCACCATCCGCGAGAACTACGGCCCCGATTTCGAAGTGCTCGACTATTCCGAACACGCGCTGGGCAGCGGCGTGGATGCGCGCGCGGCGGCCTATGTCGAATGGTCGCTGCCCGACGGCACCACCGGCTGGGGCGTGGGCGTGGACGAGGACGTGGCCACCGCCAGCGTGCGCGCCCTGCTCTCAGCCGCCAACGGTGCATCGGACGGACCGGGGACGCAGCGGCTCTAGGCCGGACGGCTAGGTAGCAATCCGGGGGGCCGTGCTTGCCCGGATGCAACCGCAACCATGGTCAGCTTCGGGCAGATTGCCCAGAAGTGGACCGCCCCATGCCCGAAGTCGCCCTGATGATCGCCGCGCTGGCTGTCGCCGTGGCCATGGCCGTGGCCTGGGCGCGCCTGCGCGGCGTGCGGCGGCAGGTCGCCGCGCTCGAAGCGCGCGAGGCGGAGCTGGTCGCCGCGCTCGATCAGGCCGAACAGTGCGCCGCCGCCAAGGCAACCGCGCTGGCCGAGATGAGCCACGAGATCCGCACCCCGATGAACGGCGTGATCGGCTTCACCGAACTGCTGCTGGCAAGCGACCTGACGCCTCGCCAGCACGAACAGGTGCAGGTGATCGCCCAGTCGGGCCGCGCGATGATGCAGCTGCTCAACGACGTACTCGACGTGGCGCGGATCGAATCGGGCCAGTTGCGGCTGTTCGAGGAACCCACCGATCTGCGCGCGAAGCTGGAAACCTGCGTGCAGCTGCACCAGCCGATGGCGCGCGGCAAGGGGCTGAAAATCAGCACCATGGTCGATCCGGCGGTGCCGCAACGGGTCATGCTCGACCGGCTGCGCACGCGGCAGGTGGTGCTCAACCTGATCGGCAATGCCGTCAAGTTCACCGAGCATGGCGGGGTGGACGTGGAAGCGCGGGTGGAAAGCACCACTCACGGCCCGGTGCTGTTGCTGAGCGTGATCGACACCGGGATCGGCATTGCTCCCGATCAGCTGGAAACGATCTTCACCCCCTATGCGCAAGGCGACGGATCGGTGGCACGCCGCTTTGGCGGCACCGGGCTGGGCCTGGCCATATCCAGCCAGCTGGTGGCGAAAATGGGCGGCAGCATCACCGTACAGTCGCGGCGCGGTCTGGGCACCAGCTTCACCGTGCGGCTGCCGCTGAAGGAAGCCGCCCTGCCCGCCCCCGGCCTCACCAATGCCGCGCGCAGCCCCGTGGGTGACCTGGCGGGCGCGCGGGTACTGGTGGCAGAGGACGATGCCATCAACCACCAGCTGATCGTGGCCATGGTGGAGGCGCTGGGCATTACCGCTGCC
Source organism: Erythrobacter sp. (assembly GCA_020446625.1). Classification (GTDB taxonomy): domain Bacteria; phylum Pseudomonadota; class Alphaproteobacteria; order Sphingomonadales; family Sphingomonadaceae; genus Alteraurantiacibacter. The sequence continues at coordinate 3,284 of JAGREI010000167.1, read as the reverse complement.
GTGGCGCACGATGGCGCCGAAGCCGTCGCCGCGGTCGAGCGGGCCGCGCGGCAAGGCAAGCCCTTCGATGCCGTGCTGATGGATATGCGGATGCCGGGTGTCGACGGACTGGAGGCTACCCGGCAGCTGCGCCAGCGCGGCTTCGACGCCGCCCGCCTGCCGATCATCGCGCTCACCGCCAACTGCTATTCGCAGGACGCGCAGCAATGCCGCGCGGCGGGAATGCAGTCGCACCTGGGCAAGCCGGTGACCACGCTGGCCCTCGCCCGCGAGCTGGCGCGCTGGCTGTCCCCCGGCGACCCTCTGGCCGAACCTGCCGCTGAACCCGTCGAACGCCAGCGCGGCAGCAGCGACGATCTGGCCACGCGCTATCGCCACCGGCGCGACCGGCTGATCGCCAGCCTGCGCGGCTCCATCCATGCCGATCCCGAAGCCACCGACTGGGAAAACCTGGCCGGCGAACTGCACAAGCTGGCGGGCGTGGCGGCCAGTTTCGGGGATGCCGACCTGGGCGAAGCCTCGCGCCAGCTGGAACATCGACTGCGCAGCGCGCCGCAGGCACGACAGCGGCAGGCGGCCTTGCGCCAGGCATGGAAACGGTTCGAGCAGGCGGCCTAGCGGCCAGCCTCGCCTGCGGTCCCCGCCCACAGCAGCTCGGCCATGGCATCGAGTTCGGCATAGTCCTGCCCGCTGCGGAACGGATCCTTGCGACTGAGGTGCCAGGTGCGGTCGCGGGCATCCAGCAGGCGTCGACGCAGCGCCCGCTGGAGCAGGTCCAGCCGCATGATCGCCGCCTGCGCCGCCGCGCATGCATCGCGGCACACCTCGCGCGACCAGCCCGCCTCGATCTGCCCCACGCGTTCGGCCACCGTCCCGTTGTAGTCGCGGTGCGGCCCGCGATGCAGCGGCAGCCCGCTGCGGCGTGCGGCGTCTTCGCTGGCGGGCAGCAGCAGGCCGTTGCGGCGAAAGTCGTCGAAGCCCAGCCGATCGCGCCCCAGCACGCCGAACATCGATTCCAGCGCGGGGCTGGCGAGCAGCTGGCAGGGCAGCAGGTGGTGGCGCTGCATCTGGGGCTGGAAGCCGGGCTGGCCGCTGCGGTTGACCGCACGGAACGGCAGCCGCTCTCGCGTCCTGCCGGTCAACTGCGCGCGCGGCCGTGCCGTTGCGCGGACTAGTGCGACCCCCTCCACACCTCGACAATGCCGAAGTTATCCACAGGTTCAAGTAGCAATGTTTCGCCCGCTGGCCCGGTGAAGCTGAAACTTTCGGTGATCCGCCCGTGTTCGACCAGCCAGCTGAGCAGGCGCAAGGCGATCTTGGCGCCTTCCGCCCGGTCTGCCGCCACGTCGGCGCGCAGCCGCAGTTCCTGCCCGGTGAACAGCGCCAGCCCCTCGCTCTGCAAGCCGCCTGCACTGGTCGGCACCAGCGCGGTCAGGCCCAGGCCGGGGAAGGCCCCGCCCTCGATCCAGCGCAGCACCGAACGGCGGAAATAGTCAGCCTCGCTCACGGCGCGAGCGGGGTGCCAGGCCACCGCCTGCACACCCTCCAGTTGCGCCAGGTGCGCGGCGATCATGGCCATGGTCCGCACCACCGGGAACATCGCCCCGCCGGCGGCAAGGTGCGGGCCGGGCTCGATCATCACCGCCTGGAACCGGGCAATGTCCTTGCCCGGCGCCATGCCGAAGCTGTGTACGCTGACGGGCACCTCGATCGGCGGTTGCGGCGCCAGCCCGGTGACATCGAAGGTGAGGCCGTTGGCCAGCAGTTCCAGCCAGCCTTCCTCCTGCCCGCCGTCCTCCGACGTATCGAGGCTGACCACGAATTGCCCGCTCGCCTGCGCCAGCGCGCGCACGGCAGCCGCGCGCGGACGTTCGCCCGGCGCGAACAGCAACGACACGGCCGATCCTGTACCACTGACTTCAAGGCGTTGCGCGCTGGCGATCGCCCGTTCCCCTTCCTTCTTCCGCAGTGAAATCTGGCCGCAAACTAGAATAAGGTCGAGTCCTTGCACAGATATGGTTGGCAAATGATTGTTTTCCTCACTTGCCAATTACATATCAATGCCATGGCTGCGAAGCTGTAGAGAGCCAAAAGGATGCGGTTGGAGCTGCCTGCCGATAAGGCTAGACCCCTTGCCATGGCATCGCACACCGCAGTTCTTGGCGTAACCCAATCGCTGTCCGGCAAGGCCTGGCACTGGCGTGGCGGCAACATGCAGGTCGATGGCGACCCGCACGATCTGGGCAACGATATCGCCACCCAGCTGCTGCTGGCGCGCGGAGTGGCGCGCGAGGACCTGGACCGGCATCGCCAGCCCAGCCTGCGCGAATTCCTCCCCGATCCATCGACTTTCAACGACATGGACCGCGCCGCCGAACGGCTGGCCGAAGCCGTGATCGCGCGCGAGACGATCACCGTATACGGCGATTACGACGTCGACGGGGCCACCAGTTCCGCCCTGCTGATCCGCCTGATACGCACGCTGGGCCACGATGCGCGGCATTACATCCCCGATCGGCTGCTGGAAGGCTACGGCCCCAGCGGCGAGGCCCTGCTGACCATCGGCCAGCAAGGCTCCAGCCTGATCGTGACGGTCGATTGCGGAGCCATGGCGCACGAGGCGCTGGGCATGGCGCACGATGCCGGGATCGACGTGATCGTAGTGGATCACCACAAGTGCGCACCCGAACTGCCGCGCGCCTATGCCCTGGTGAACCCCAACCGGCTGGACGAGAACGACCTTGCCGCCGCCCACGGCCACCTGGCGGCGGTGGGGGTGGCCTTCCTGCTGGCGGTGGCCACCACGCGCACCCTGCGCACGCGCGGATACTTCGAGACGCGCCGCGAGCCCGACCTGATGGCCCTGCTCGACCTGGTGGCGCTGGGCACCGTGGCCGATGTCGCGGCGATTCGCGGGCTCAACCGCGCTTTCGTGGCGCAGGGGCTGAAGGTGATGGCCCGGCGCGCCAACACCGGCATGGCCGCGCTGATCGACGCCAGTCGCCTGAAGGCCGCGCCCAAGTGCAGCGATTGCGGCTTTGCACTCGGTCCGCGCATCAACGCCGGCGGGCGCGTGGGCGAAGCGACGCTGGGCGTGCGCCTGCTGACCACCGAGGACGAGGAGGAAGCCCGCGCCATCGCTGCGCAGCTCTCGCAGCTCAACGAGGAACGCCGAGCGATCGAGGCCATGGTGCAGGAACAGGCCGAAGCGCAGCTGGCTTCGCAGCACATCCGCGCGGTGGTGGTGCTGTCCGGCTCTGGCTGGCACCCCGGCGTGATCGGCA
>JAGREI010000166.1 GCA_020446625.1 Erythrobacter sp. | reverse complement strand
AACTCGCCGCCCTTCTTGCCCGCGCCTTCGGCGAACATCTTGATGAGGTAGAGGTAGGCATCGCCCAGCATGTCGGCTGGCACATCGGCATTGCGCAGCCGGTGCTTCTCGAAATGGGTCAGCAGCTTTTCCAGCAACGCGTCGGAGAAGCGATCCTGATTGGCGAAGTCCACATCGCCGAACACCCCGCGCAGGCGCAGGTTGGCATCTTCGATGGCTGCCAGTGCGTTGTTTAGCCGCTGGCCAATCTGTGTCGATTGTTGGCGCACGGCATCCCAGCGATGCTCTGCCGGGACGTGGAAGCGGTGCTCGTCCGGGTCGGCGGCCTCGGCCTTGTCGCCGGTCTCGGCCAGCAGCGCCTCGTATTCCTCTTGCCACACGTCGCAGAGCCGTTTGTAGAACAGCAGGCCGAAGATGTATTGCTTGTAGTCCCCGGCATCGACCGTGCCGCGAAGGATGTCTGCCGCGCCCCACAGGTGCCGTTCAAGTTCTTGTTGGGTCAGCTTGGCCATTGATCCCCCGTTTGCCTGGCGCAGCCTGTCTAGGCACGATCGGCTGGTCAATCCAGCCGCATCAGAGGTTTGGGCGGTGATTCAACTGAATACGTCATTGTCCTACAATGTCCAAGAAGACGCCGTGATCAGGGCTGATTCTCGCTGTTGATCAGCATATGATTTGTCTGGGGTGAAGGCGGGGAAAGACGCGATGACAGATACCGCAGCGCTAACTGACTGGATTCCGATCCAGCACGCCGGGCCAGACGGTGGTCCAATCGATCTGATGGTCCGCAGCAAGATCATCATGCGTTTGCAGGATGGCCTTCTGGTCGCCAGAGCCAAGCGTGTGGCGCGGCGACTACGTTCTAGGACCGGCGAACCTAATGAAGTGAGGGAGGGCTTGCGGTCTCAGGCCCTTCAAGACGCCGGGCCTTCACCCGAGGCAGTCATTGTTACGCACGAGACTGACGTAGCCCTACCTGCTGAGCTTTGGTCGTCCGACCGATTGGGGTTTTTTGATCACGCGTTTTGGACTGAAGGTGACCAACGCCTTACCGACCTCTCGACTATCGATGACGAATATGATGGCGACCACTCCACCTATTACGGAATTGAGCTGCGTGAGGCCTCAGACACGTCAGGCCAACGGGCGGGAAACGACGAGGTCGTATCATGGTGTGTAGATTGGTTAGCCAAACGACGGGCAGAAGGGCTGCGGACTGGTGAGAATCTCGCTTGGGCAGAGTTTAGGAAGGTTGCTCGCCATATTGGTCTAACCCGAGACGACGTGTTCCGGCCCGCCTTTCGGGCGGCAAAATCAGGTAAGCGCTAGATAAATCTGTTCGTGCGGCGACATCGCACCGTTTGTGCGGTTCTCGCGGCGGTGCGACTGGTCCGCACATTCTCAGAAGGCATTCTCGCCCCCTGAAGTCCCGACAGTCCCGTCGGGATGCAGTGGGAAGAATTGCATGACCATCACCACCCCCCTTACCATCACCATCCCCGAAGCCGTGAAGCTGACGGGTCTGTCGCGCTCCCGCATTTACGAGGCGCTGAAAAGCCGGGAACTCGTGGCGAAAAAAGCCGGGCGGCGGACCCTGATCGGGTTCGCCGACCTCGAAGCCTTCCTTGCCAGCCTGCCGACCTACTCTGCGGAGGGCTGAGCCATGGAGCACCAACCGTTCACCCGGCACCGGGAGGCGGCGCTGGCGCTGCTGCACCGCGCCACAGGGCTGAGCCGCAAGGCAGGCGGCTTCCTTGGGCAGTGCGTCGTCGATCCGTCACCCATGACCCCCAAGCAAGCCGCGTGGATGGCAAACCTGCTGGTGCAGGAAGGTTTGCCCCCGCTCGCCGACGAGCAGGTGCAGTGAGCAACTATCCCACTGTGCCCGGCCACCGGAATGTGAACGCTTTGATCGCCGCCGCCACCTATCATGTCCTCCAACTGGGTCGGCCTAAGCGGTTGGCGCTCTTGGCCATCTGCAAAGCAGGCTGGCTCGGCCTAACCGCTGGCGAACTCGCCTCTCGCCTCGGCATGGACCGCTACACGATCCAGCCGCGCACGAGCGAACTGCGGATGAAACGCCTGATCCGCGACAGCGGGCAGCACCGGGCCAACGCGACGGGCAAGAAGGCCATCGTCTGGGTCGCGGTGTGAAGCTCGCACCGGTCTCCCATCCTTGGGCACCCTATAACGGCGACTTTGAAACTTCACCGGTCCGAAATTTCGGTGAAGTTTCAAACGCGCTGCTTACGGCGTGGGAGACCGGAATTGAGCCGAATCCCGAGGATGGCACGGCGCTTGCAATTATTTATCCTACCTTAGGTGTGGCAGCAGAATCCGCACCACGGTCGCGAAGGGGCGGCGCACACAATAGCGCCGCCCGAAAGAGCCACGCCCTCACCACCGCCCAGATAGCCGAATTACGGGCCGCTGAGCGCCATGCGCGCGAGATAGGCCTTCCCTTCACCCGGATGACCACAATCGCTTGGGAGGCCGCTGGCGTGCCTCTGGATGGCATGGCAAACGCCACAGGCCGCTACATCGATCTTTTGAAGAAGACTTTGGCGCGGCATAAGTGCCCGACTGCCGTGCTTTGGGTCCACGAGAACGGAATCAAATATGGCGGTCACTGCCACCTGCTGTTCCACCTGCCAGCCAGTCTGGCCGACCATATCATGCGGCTCCAGCGCGGTTGGCTGCGGCGGATCACCGGCAAGCCCTACAAGTGCGGGGTAATCTACAGCAAACCGATTGGAGGGAGGCTGGGTGACGAAACTGCGAACCCGGAGCACCATGCACTCAACCTCGCAGGAGCGTTTGGCTACGTGCTCAAGGGTGCAAGCATTGAGGCAATCGAGCGGTTCGAGTTGGACCTCTCCAAGCCGGGTGGGCTGGTGATCGGCAAGCGTTGTGGCACCTCGCAGAACATCGGTAGGGCTGCGCGGAAGAGGGCGCGTTCGACGGACTAACCAACCTACCTTCGGCCCCAGTGGAACAATCTCGCGCAGGCGCGCGCGTAAATTCAAGTTCAGGAAATGCAAAAATCTCGCGCGGGCGCGCGCGTTAGTTTAGCTTTCCGAGTTGGCGCTTAGTTGGTGTCGCAACGAGGGGGCGGGCAATGGTGGAAGGCAGAGGCGAACCTTCAGGTGTTGGCGGGTGGCTTGCCCTGCTGGTCGCTGGATTGTTGGTCCTGGGACCGCTCCTTAGCCTTGGCATGACTTCCGGTGAACTCGGACAGGCTGAATATACCAATCCGCAATTAGTCGGCTCCCCCGTTTGGGAACAGGTAAAGTTCATCACGTGGATTGCGTGGTTCACCCAAGCCGTTCTGTCAGTCTATGCCGGTTATCGCCTGACGCGCGACTTCACCCCCTCGGCTGTGCGCTATGCGGTCGCGATCCTTTGGTTCAACAACATTGGGATCAACATTCTCTCATTCGGCGCACTGGCGCTGATTCCATCGCTCGACGCCACTGCCGCCGTTGGAGAAATGGTCGGTTCGCTGATCGCTGGTGTTGTTCCAGCGGGCATCTGGACCGCATATCTCCTTCGCTCGAAGCGCGTGAGGAACACCTATTACGCCGGATCATTGACCCAGCCTGCGGTAGCAACTGCAAGGACACAGGCGAGCGTTGAGCGGCCAAATGAGCCAGTCGCGTCGGAAGCTATTGCGGCATCCGAACCAACGGATGCTGTCGAGCCACCGGCAACTATCGAACTGTATGACCGACGGTTCGATTGGTTGCTCTGCTTCGCGCTCGTTCTCGTTCCTACATGGGCGCTCTATGGGTTATCGGCAGCCCTCGCTTCTGCGCCAGCATTTCTCTTGGTGGCATTGCTGAAGCCACTCAAGGCACGAATGGGATCGCTGATGCGAGCAGGTGTCTTTGCCGCCGGAGTCTGTCTCTTCGCGTCACCGCTGCTTCAGATTGTGTCCGAGCAGCATTACTACCACGACTACTACTACAGCCACGACATGAGCGAGTTGCTTCGCTTCGTGGTCCTACCGATCACTGGCCTTGGGCTGATCGCGAACAGTTGGTTCGCCCGACCTTCAAGGGCACATCGCCAAAGATCACTGATCCAAGGGATCGTTCGATGGGGTGCTTTCCCGATTGCTGGGGCGCTCGCCCTGTTCGGCAATTGGCTGCTGCACCTAGACCTGTTTGCGGCGACGGCAGCGGACTCGCTCACAGCAGAAGAGGCAGCGGCTGATGCGGAAGCCAATGCTGATGCGATGGCTACGGGCTTCGACCTATACGGGCACGAGCAGGGCGCGACTGACTTCCAGCGATATTATGAGGCGCAGCGCGCTCGCGGTGAAACGCAAGTGACGCCTTTGCCGTCACTAAACCAGCCTAGCGCCACCGACATGCAAGGCAGCGGGGACGTTGCTATGCCCGACGAGGATCGCAGCGTCTTTCGGTCGATTGCGAGAGAAGATCAACTTCGTCGGACCGAGGCGATCCAACGCCGCCGCGAGGGCGAACGGCGCGCAGAGCAGGCAAGGTTGCTTGAGTTGGCGATGGCGGATGCAGAGGCAAATCGTGACGCAATGGCTCCGGACGAATCTGCCGCTCTTTCGGCGGAGGATGCCTTTGTTAGGCCAGTGGCGGGCGAAGTGCGATCACCAAACAGCCGAGGCAGTGCTGTCAATCGCTCGTGGCTGATCGGAACTTGGGCACCGATGAACGGGCGCAGTTCAAACCCCGCAATCTACTGCGGCACTGACGTTCGCTACACTTTCGAGCAAGGCGGTCATTATTGGTCTATCGCGGACCATGGGAATTTCTCGGTTTCAGCTGACGGTTATCAAATCCGCCTGTCACAGAGGGCCGCCTCCGAAATGAACGCCACAATTCGGGCCGACACGCCATTGCCTTCCACGTCTCTGATAGTTGAGCGAAGGGGCGACAGGCTGGTTATCGGTGGAGATACTTTTGGGCGATGCGGTTGATTCGAGTGGACTATCGGCGGGCGCGACTACCCCCCCCTTTTCCATACTCGTTCCATACGAGATGAAATGCGGCCAATTAAATCATTGAAAAATGGTGCTGCTGGGGAGGATTGAACTCCCGACCTCACCCTTACCAAGGGTGCGCTCTACCACTGAGCTACAGCAGCGCCGGGCCGTAAAGGCGGGCCGGTGACGGCCCCAATCGCGACAGGCGCGCGCTATTGTCGCGTGCGCGGTGAAAGTCAAGCCAAGCTTGAGCCATTGCGCGCGCTGCGCCAGAATGGCGGGCGATGAGCAAGGAAATGTCCCGCGAAGAACGTCTCGCCGCACAATTGCGCGCCAACCTGAAGCGCCGCAAGGTGCAGGCCCGTGCCATGGCCGGTCGTGAAGGCGAAGCGAGCGAATCACCAGACCTTCCCAAACTGGACGGTGAAGGCTAGGGCGCGCGCTCCTGCCACTGAAGGGAATGCCCCGTGCCCAAGCTGATCCTCATCCGTCACGGCCAGAGCGAATGGAACCTGGCTGATCGTTTCACCGGCTGGTGGGATGTCGACGTGACCGAGAAGGGCGCCGAGGAAGCGCGCGAGGCAGGGCGCCTGCTGCAAGCCAAGGGCGTGCTGCCCACCCTGGCTTTCACCAGCTTGCAGACCCGCGCGATCAAGACGCTGCACCTGGCGCTGGAATTCTGCGGCCGGCTGTGGATCCCCGAAACCAAGGACTGGCGGCTCAACGAACGCCACTATGGCGGGCTGACCGGCCTCAACAAGCAGGAAACCCGCGACAAGCACGGCGACGAGCAGGTGCTGGTGTGGCGCCGCAGCTTCGACACCCCGCCGCCGCCGCTGGCACCGGGCAGCGAGTTCGACCTGTCCGCCGATCCGCGTTACGCCGGGATCGCCATTCCCGACACCGAGAGCCTGAAGCTCACCATCGAACGCGTGCTGCCCTACTGGGAAAGCACGATCCTGCCACAACTGGCCAAGGGCGAGACGGTGATCGTGTCCGCTCACGGCAACAGCCTGCGCGCGCTGGTGAAGCACCTTTCGGGCATTTCGGATGCGGACATTACCGGGCTCGAGATTCCCACCGGCCAGCCGATCGTCTATGACTTCGACCAAGCCATGGTGCCGGGTGAACGGTACTATCTGAAGGACGCGTGAGGGGATGAGCGCACCAGTCGCTATCGTGATGGGCAGCCAGTCGGACTGGCCGACAATGAAGAAGGCCGCCCAGGTGCTCGACGTGCTGGGCGTGGCATACGATGCGCGCATCGTCTCCGCTCACCGCACGCCCGACCGGCTGCACCAGTTCGGCAAGGGCGCGGCGGACGAAGGTTTCCAGGTGGTGATCGCGGGCGCGGGCGGCGCGGCACACCTGCCGGGCATGATCGCCGCGCTCACCCACTTGCCGGTGCTGGGCGTGCCGGTGCAGTCGAAGGCGCTGTCGGGCATGGATAGCCTGCTGTCGATCGTGCAGATGCCCGCCGGCATTCCCACCGGCACGCTGGCGATTGGCGAGGCGGGCGCCACCAATGCCGGGCTGCTCGCCGCCTCGATCCTGGCGCTGGCCGATCCGGCGTTGGGCGAACGGCTGAAGGCCTTCCGCGCCGCGCAAACGGGCAATGTCGCAGAGCGTCCCAGCGACAACGGATGAGTATCTGGGCATGACCCCACTCGCCCCCGGCTCCACCATCGGCGTGCTTGGCGGCGGCCAGCTTGGCCGGATGATCGCCATGGCGGCCGCGCAGCTGGGCTATCGCTGCCACGTGTTCGCTCCCGAGCGCGACAGCGTGGCGGCCGATGTCGCCGCAGCCTTCACCTGCGCCCAGTGGCATGATCGCGAGGCGCTGGTGGAGTTCGCGCGCGATTGCGCGGTGATCACCTACGAGTTCGAGAACGTCCCCGTCGCCCCGCTCGCGGCGCTGCCCGAAGGGCTGCTCGCGCCAGGCACGCGCGCGCTCGAAGTGGCGCAGGACCGGGTGCGCGAGAAGCGGTTCATCGAGGAGCTGGGCGGCCGCCCCGCCCCCTTCGCCGTGGTCGACCATGACGGCGACCTGGCCGCAGCGGTGGAGCGGATCGGCACGCCGGGCGTGCTCAAGACGCGCCGGGACGGCTACGACGGCAAGGGCCAGTGGCTGCTCCGCTCCGCTGCCGACGCGCAGGGCGTGCGCATCCCCGAACAGGGCTGCGTCTACGAAGGCTTCGTCACCTTCGAATGCGAGTTCTCGGTGATCCTGGTGCGCGGGCGCGACGGCGAAGTGCGCTTCTGGGATTCGCCGCGCAACACCCACGAACGGGGCATCCTGTCGCACAGCGAACTGCCCGCTCCGGCAGTGGTCGGCGCGCAGTTGGCCGAAGCGCGCGCGCTCGCCGCGCGGGTGGCCGACACGCTGGGCTATGTCGGGGTGATGACGGTGGAGTTCTTCGCCACCGCGCAAGGCCCGGTGTTCAACGAGATGGCCCCGCGCGTCCACAACTCGGGCCACTGGACCATCGAGGGCGCGACGATCAGCCAGTTCGAGAACCACGTCCGCGCGATTGCCGGGCTGCCGCTGGGCGATACCGCCAGCCTGGCGGACCGGATCGTGATGGACAACCTCGTCGGCGCCCCGGCGATGGACCTTGCAGGCCACCTGTCCGATCCGCGCGCGCACGTGCACCTCTACGGCAAGGCCGAGGCGCGCGAGGGGCGCAAGATGGGCCATATCACGCGGGTGGGCTAGCATGGCCGAAGTGCTCTTCATCGTCGCCCGCGCGACCAACGGGGTGATCGCCCGCGATGGCGCGGTGCCATGGGCGATCAGCGAGGACCTGAAGCGGTTCAAGCGCCTGACCATAGGCAAGCCGATGGTGATGGGCCGCAAGACCTTCGAGAGCCTGCCCGGCTTGCTACCGGGTCGTCGCCACGTGGTGCTGACGCGACAGCCGGGCTGGCAAGCCGAGGGCGTGGAAGTGGCGCACGATCTGGCCTCTGCGCTGGCGCTGGTGGGGGACGAGGACTTCGCGGTGATCGGCGGGGCCGAGATGTTCGACGTGTTCGCCGCGCATGGCACCCTGTTCGAACTGACCGAGGTGTTCGAGGACACGAAGGGCGACGTCGTGATGCCTTCGCCCGCCGACGATCCGACATGGCGCGAAGTGGCGCGAGAGTCTCGCCCGGCCGCGGGCGGCTTCCCGCCATACGACTTCGTCACCTTCGAGCGGGTCGGCTGATGCGCAAGTGGCTGCTCCGCGTCGGCGCCTTGCTGGTGGTGGCGCTGGCCCTGTTCTTCGCGCTCGCACCGGGGATCGTGGAGCGCCAGCACAACGTGATCGACGGCGAGCCGCTGCCCGAAGTCAGCGCCGAGGCGCAGGCGCTGCACGATACGCTCACCGTGGTCGACCTGCACGGCGACACGCTGCTGTGGCAGCGCAACCTGCTGGATGCCGCCAGCCGCGGCCACATCGACCTGCCGCGCCTGCAAGCGGGCAACGTCGCCTTGCAGGTGTTCTCCAGCGTCACCAAGACGCCGCGCGACATGAACTACGACCACAACAGCGCCGACAGCGACAACATCACCCTGCTCGCCATCGCGCAGTTGCAGCCGGTGCGGACCTGGACCTCGCTGCTCGAACGGACGCTCTGGCACGCCGAAAAGCTCGACCGGGCGGTGGCCGATTCGCAAGGAGAGCTGGTCGCCATTCGCTCACCCGATGACATCGACACCCTGCTGGCCGCCCGGACTGGCGAGCACACCCCCATCGGTGCCATGCTCTCGGTCGAAGGGCTGCACGACCTTGAAGGCGACCTCAGCAACCTCACCCGGCTGCGCACGGCGGGCGTACGCATGGCGGGGCTGACGCACTTCTTCGACAACGAGCTGGCAGGGTCCGCGCATGGCATTGCCAAGGGTGGCCTCACGCCGATGGGGCGGCAGGCGGTGCGGCGGATGGAGGAGCTGGGGATCGTCGTCGACCTGGCCCATTGCAGCCACCAATGCGTGGCCGAGGTGCTGGCCATGGCACGCCGTCCGGTCGTCTCCAGCCATGGCGGGGTGCAGGCGACCTGTCCCGGCGTGCGCAACCTCACCGATGACGAGATCCGCGGTGTCGCGGCGACCGGCGGCGTGGTGGGGATCGGATACTGGCCTGACGCCGCCTGCGGCACCGCTCCGGCTGACATCGTACGCGCCATGCGCCATGTGCGCGACCTGGTGGGGCCGGAATTCGTGGCCTTGGGCAGCGACTTCGACGGCTCGGTCACCACCCGCTTCGACACCTCGCAGCTGGTGCAGATCACCAATGCCCTGCTGGCAGACGGCTGGAGCGAGGAGGACATTCGCAAGGTGATGGGCCTCAACGCGCTGCGCGTGCTGCGCGAGGGGCTGGAGCCGATGCCATGACCCGCCTCTCTCATCGCGACCCCGTCCCCGCAGCCTTCCGCGGCGCGGTGGTCGCGCTGGGCAACTTCGACGGGTTCCACCTGGGCCACCAGCGCGTGGTGGCCGAAGCGGTGGACTGGGCGCGGGCAGAAGGTCGCCCGGCGATCGTCGCCACCTTCGATCCGCACCCGGTGCGCCACTTCGCCCCGCACGTGCCGCCCTTCCGCCTGACCACGCTCGACCAGC
>JAGREI010000165.1 GCA_020446625.1 Erythrobacter sp. | reverse complement strand
AAGATGGTGGGCGCGACAGGGATTGAACCTGTGACCCCACCCGTGTGAAGGGTGTGCTCTACCGCTGAGCTACGCGCCCGCCGATTCACGGCAGGGGCGGGCCTTTGCCAGTTTCGGCGCGTGCTGGCAACACCTCAATTGGCGATTGTTTGCGCCAGCAGCGAGAGCCATGAATTGGCGGCGGGCAGGCGGCCCTGCACTGGCCGCCCGCTGCTGGCCATGGCGGTGCATTCCATGCAGCGCGCCTGCACGCCCTCGACCGCCATCAGCCGGTCGAAATCCGCCGCGACGCGGCCCAGCCGGTCAATCTCGCGGCGCGCGAACAGGCTGGCCAGATCGTGGCCGCCGTTGCCCTGCTGCGCCTCGCTTCCGCCCATCAGCAACTGCGCCAGCAGCGAATCGTACTGCGGGGCGTCGGCGCCGAGATAGCGCACTTCGTAGTCGTTATCGGCAATCCCGGCCTGTTCGGCGGCCCAGGCCACCGCAGCATCGAGATCACCGAACTGATCGACCAGACCCAGCTGCCGCGCCGCGCCGCCATCCCACACGCGGCCCTGGCCCAGCTCGTCGGCACGTTCGGGCGTGATCCCGCGCGATTGCGCCACCAGCGACAGGAACCGGGTGTAGAAGCCTTCGGTGGTGGCTTGCAGCACGGCATTGGCTTCGGGCGTGAAGCCGCCGAGCACGTCGGGCTGGCCCGAAAGCGGGGTGGTGCGCACGCCGTCGCTGGTCACGCCATAGTCGGCCAGTGCGTGTTCGAAGCTGGGGATCACCATGAAGACGCCGATCGAGCCGGTGATCGTTTCGGGTTCGGCAAAGATCCGCTGGCCTGTGGTGGCGACCCAGTAACCGCCGCTGGCGGCATAGTTGCCCATCGATACCGCCACCGGCGTGCCCGCGTCGCGGTGACGCATGATCGCGCGGCGGATCGTCTCCGATCCGGTGACGGTGCCGCCGGGCGAGTTGATGCGCACCACCAGCGCATCCAGATCGTCGTCGAGTGCATTGTCGAGCAGGCGAGCAATGCGTGCCGCACCTGCCGAACCGGGGCCGGCCTCGCCGTCGCTGATCTCGCCATCCACGGTGATAACGCCGATCCGCCCCTCGTTGCCGAACGACAGGCCGCGGTCGACGTCGGCAATCCACGGGTCGAAGGCGGTGGAGGCAAAGGCGCCGGGCTCGTCGCTCCAGTCGTCCTTGCCCACCTGTTCGGCAATGTGTTCGCCCCATTCGACGCGGGTCCCGACCCGGTCTGCCAGCCCCGCTGCCACCGATGCCTGGGCCACGTCGTTGCCCGATGCCGCCAGCCAGCCGGCCACGTCGGTGGTGACCAGGTCGATATCGGCCTGCGGGCGCGCGGCAGAGACGTTGGCGCGCCATTCCTGCCACAGCGTGGCGAGCAGCTGGGTCAGGTTCTCGCGCGCGGGCTCGGACATGCCGCTGGCGGTATAGGGTTCCACCGCGCTCTTGTAGGTGCCCACGCGATAGACGTTGGCGGTGATGTTGAACCGATCGAGTGCCTGCGCGTAGTAGAGGCTTTCGCCGCCCGGCCCGGTGATGGCCACGCCGCCCATCGGATCGACCCAGACTTCATCGGCGTGCGCGGCCAGCAGCATGGCATCGTCGGTATAGGCATAGGCATAGGCGTAGATCGGCTTGTCGGTGGCGGCGAACCGGTCCAGCGCCTCGCTGATCTCGCTCATGTGTACTGCGCCGCCGCCGAGGAAACCGGTGAGGTCAAGCGCCAGCGCCTTGATCCGGTCGTCCGCTGCGGCGGCATCGATGGCGCGCACCAGGTCGCGCGCGGCATATTCGCGGGTGGGGATCGTCTGCGACAGCAGCGCCTGGAGCGGATCGACCGGCGAAACCTCCTCCACCACCGAACCTTCGATATCCAGCAGCAAGGCGCCGTCGCGCACGTATCCGGGGTTGGGGCGCGCGCTCAGCACGGCGAACAGCGCGGCGAAGAACACCAGCAGGAACAGCAGCGCCAGCGCATCCTTGATATCCACCAGCAGGCGCCAGACCTTGCGTGCGAAACCCATGCGTACCCCTTGCAGAATGGCCGTCAGAATGGCCGTGTCGGCTGCGGTATCTAGGGGCTGCCGGGCCACGGCGCCAGAGATAACCCCGGAGATAACCCTTGAGCGTGCCACCCGTGTCGATTAAGGCCCCGGCTTTAATGACATTGCCGCCAAACCATTCCGCCAGCCACCGCTTTCCCGCAGGTGGCCGGGCCTTTCCGCATCGCGACCTGATCGCCATCGGCGCCCTCGAACGCCACGAAATCCTCTACCTGCTGGCAGAGGCCGAACAGTATGTGGAGTTCAACCGCCAGGCCGCCAAGCACAGCGACCGGCTGGCCGGGCTGACGATCATCAACGCCTTCTTCGAAAACTCCACCCGCACGCTGCTGTCCTTCGAGATCGCGGGCAAGCGGCTGGGGGCCGACGTGATCAACATGCACGCCGCGCAATCGAGCGTGAAGAAGGGCGAAACGCTGATCGACACGGCGATGACGCTGAATGCCATGCGCGCCGATGCCATCGTCATCCGCCACGGCAGTTCGGGCGCAGTGGGGCTGATTGCCAGCAAGGTCGATTGCCCGGTGCTCAACGCGGGGGACGGGCAGCACGAACACCCCACGCAGGCGCTGCTCGATGCCCTGGCGCTGCGGCACAAGCTGCGCGAACTGGGGCATCAGGCGGAGGACTTCACCGGGCTGACGGTGACCATCTGCGGTGACGTGCTGCACAGCCGCGTGGCGCGATCGAACATGCTCTGCCTGCAAGCCATGGGAGCCACCGTGCGCGTCTGCGCGCCGCCATCGCTGATGCCCGCCGAGGTCGAGCGGGTAGGGGTGGAGGTGTTCCACGACTTCGACGCCGCGCTGCACGGCGCGGACGTGGTGATGATGCTGCGGCTCCAGAACGAGCGGATGGACGGGCAGTTCATCCCCAGCCCCCGCGAATACCGCCACCTCTACGGCCTGTCGCCCGAACGGCTGGCGCTGGCCCGGCCCGAGGCAATCGTGATGCATCCCGGCCCGATGAACCGCGGGGTGGAGATCGACAGCACCGTGGCCGACCTGCCCGGCCGCTCGATCATCACCAGCCAGGTGGAAATGGGCGTGGCCATGCGCATGGCCTGTCTCGACGTGCTGACGCGCAAGGCGCGCGGCGTGCCGGGCTGGGGCGTGGCGAAGGGAGAGTGGGTATGAAGCAGTTGCGCCCGCTTTCGATCACCAATGGCCGGCTGGTAACCCCGCAAGGCGTGGTTGAGGCCCCGCTCAGGTGCGTTGAAGGCGTGATCGTCGAAGGCGATCCGCAGGTGGGGGATGACATGGTCGATGCCCGCGGCCAGCTGGTGGTGCCGGGGCTGGTCGACCTTGGCGTCTTCGCTATCGACAAGCCCGCCTTCCACTTCGGCGGGATCACCCGCGCGGCCCTGATGCCCGACCAGTCGCCGCCGCTCGACCACCCGGCGCTGGTGCGCTTCCTCGCGCAGAGCGGCAAGCCCGACCTGTGGGTCCACCCGCTCGCCGCCGCGACGCAGGGGCTGGCGGGCGCGCAGATGGCCGAACTGGCGCTGATGCGCGATGCCGGGGCGAGGGCGGTTGCCACCGGGCGCAAGTGGATCGGGGATAGCGGAGTGATGCTGCGGCTGCTGCAATATGCCGCCATGCTGGGCATGGTGGTGGTGAGCCACGCCGAGGATGCCGGGCTGGCGGGCAATGCCGCCGCCACCGCTGGCGAAATGGCCACCCGGCTGGGCCTGCCCAGCGCACCCGCCGGGGCCGAGGCGCTGGCCGTGGCGCGCGACATTGCGCTGGCCGAGATGAGTGGTGCGCGGCTGCACCTGCGGCAGGTGACCACGCGCGCCGGGCTGGAACTGGTGCGCGCGGCCAAGGCGCGCGGCGTCGCCGTCACCGCTGGCGTGACGCCCGCGCATTTCATGCTCAGCGACCTGGCGCTGGGTGACTATCGCACCTTCGCCCGCCTTTCCCCGCCGCTGCGCTGCGAGGATGACCGGCAGGCGGTGGTGGAAGCGATTGGCGATGGCACCATCGACGTGGTGGCCAGCGGCCACGATCCGCGCGGGCCAGAGGACAAGCGCCTGCCCTTTGCCGATGCCGCGCCGGGCATGGCCGGGGCCGAAACGCTGCTGGCCATGACGCTGACGCTGGTGCGCGACGAGGAGATCGACATGCCGCGCGCTTTCGACCTGCTGGCGCGCAATCCCGCGCGCCTGCTGGGCGTGGCGGCGGGCGTGCTGGCGCCGGGGATGGAGGCGGATCTCGCCTTGCTCGATCCCGACACACCGTGGGTGGTGGACAGCCGCGAGATGGCGGCAGCGGCGGGCAATACCCCGTTCGACCGGCAGCCGGTGCAGGGCCGCGTCACCATGCTGTGGAAGGGTGGGGTGGCCATTGATCGCTGATTTCACGGGAAAACGCGCGCTGGTGACCGGCGCGGCGGCGGGCATTGGCCGGGCCTGTGTCGAGGCCCTGGCAGCAGCAGGCGCACGGCGGATCGACGTGGTCGATTGCGACGGTGACAGCCTGGCTGCCATCGACCTGCCGTGCGAGATCGTGGCGCATGTGGGCGACGTCGCCGACCCCGCGCTGTGGGACGCGATCGAGGAAGCCGGGGGCGGCCCGCTGGACGCCGCTGTGCTCAACGCCGGGATCGCCGGGCAGACCGAACTGATCGCCAGGATGAGCTTCGCCAACTGGCGCAAGGTGCTGGGGGTCAATCTCGATGGGCTGTTCCTGTCGCTGCGCACCGCCATGCGGCAGGCGGGCGAAGGCAGCTCCATCGTGCTCACCGCCTCGGTGGCGGGGATCAAGGCCGAACCAGGCACCGCGTCCTATGCGGCATCCAAGGCAGCGGTGATCCACCTTGCCAAGGTCGCCGCCAAGGAAGGCGCGCCGCGCCGCATCCGCGTCAACGCCATCGCGCCGGGCGGGGTCGATACCGCGATCTGGGACGCGATCCCGATGTTTGCCGATCTTGTTGCCAAGCACCAGGGCGACCGGGCAGGCGCGCTGGACGAGATGGCCAGCTACGCCACGCCCATGGGCCGGTTCGAAAGCCCGGCGGAAGTGGCGCAGCAGGTGCTGTTCCTGCTCTCCTGCCAATCCGGCACCATGACCGGCACCACCTTGGTTACCGACGGCGGTTATAGCCTCTAGACATGAAAAGGCCCCGTCCTGCGCGTGGCAGGCGGGGCCTGATCGTCCTCCCGAGAGGAGAGAATTGCGTCAGCGGCGCGCGAACAGCACGCCGGTTTCCACGGCGCCCGGCAGCGGGCTGTTGGCAGCCCAGCTGATGCAGCCATCGCCGCTGCTGGAATTGACCGTGCGGCACATCGCGCGGCTGCTCGCCACGTCGAAACCGCCCGCCGAAACGCGCCAGTAGCGACGACCACGCACCACCGCTTCGGTGATGACCATTTCGTGCTGGGCCAGCGCCGGGTGGCGGCTGACGTAGATGCTCCAGGCGCGGCGGGCACCGGCTTCGCTGGAGAAGCTGCCCAGCTGGATCAGGTGCGTGCCATCGGCAGCCGAGGCAGCAGCAGCGAGCCCGGCGCTATCGTCGGAATCGGCAACCGCGCGGCGCGGGACCGGGCGCGGCGTGGTTTCACGCTGTGCAGAAGCGGCCACCTGCAAGGCAGGGATCGGTTGGGCAATCGGCGCGCGAGCCTGCTGCGGAGCAGGCGCTTCGGCCACCGGGCGCAGCGGCGTGCCGAAGGCTTCGGCAAAGTTGGTGGGGGCAAAGCTGGTGGGAGCTTCAGCCGGTGCGGCAGCCGCCGCCGGAGCAGGCGCTTCGTAGGTGTCGAGGCCCACGTCGCGCGATCCGCTCATCGCGGGCAGTTCGCCAGCAGGCGCAGCCATGGCGACCTGCGGGGCAGGCTGCACGGCATCATAGGCGTGCGAATCGGCGGCCAGTTCCACATCGCTGGGGAAGTTCGCCAGTGCCAGCTGGGCGGGCTGGCCCGCGTCGTAGACGCCCGCCGGCACGCTCAGCAGACCGGCAACGCGTTGCTGGTAGGCTTCGGCGGCGGCCAGCTGTGCCCATTGATCCATGCGATCGCCCACCTGGTCGGCAGGGATATCCTGCGAAGCCATCACGCGGGCATCCCGCCAGCGACCGGCCACGGCATAGGCATAGGCCAGGTTCTGGCGCGTCTTCACCGTGTTGTCGCCCTGGCGGATGGCATTGGTAAGCACGTGGATGCCGCGTTCCGGCTGGCCGGCCAGCGCGTAGGCCAGGCCCAGGTCACCCGCGGCGATCTGGCCTTCCCACTGGTTCAGCACGCCCGCCGATTCGGCAAAGCGGCCTTCCCCGGCCAGCGCCAGGGCATAGCTCAGCGCGGCGCGCGGGCTGTTTTCGCCCAGCGCCATGGCATCGGCAAAGGTGGTGGAGGCCGAAGCGAAGCGGCCTTCGTTGAGGTAGGCATTGCCCAGCACCATGCGATAGCTGGCGTTGCGCGGATCGGCGGCAACGGCGGCTTCGGCATGGGCCACGGCCTGGCTGGTCTGCCCGCGAACCATCGCCTGCTGCGCCTGGCTGGCCGAAACTTCGGCACGCGGGGCGGCTCCGGTGGCACAGCCGGTCAGCAGCACGGCAGCCATCGCCGTGGTGAGGCCGAGGCCGATCATCGGATTGCGCTTGAGCTTGGCGTTCATGGTCGGGTTCCCCTTAAGGCCCAGATTCAGGCTAGGTTTCAGGCTTTGATCTTGTTGCCCGCGACATGCGCGGCGATGGAATCGAGTTCAGCGATTTCGCTGAGGAAGTGGTCGAGCGCCTCGGTCACCAGTTCCTGCGAGCTGCACCCGCGCATGGTGGCGGCCAGCCGCAGCTTCAGGTGGCGTTCGGCATCCATCCGCAGGGTGAAGGCCGCGCGGCGACCCTGGTCCACCGCCTTCTGGCGAGCCTTGGCAGCGGTGGGCAGGCGCGTGACCTTGGCGTCAGCCACGGGCAGGCGCACGACCTGTTCGTCATGGCCCATGTCGTCCCAGCCCAGCGCAGACTGGCTGGCAGCCAGGTCTTCGAAGTCATCGGCGGGGAAGGCGTCACCAAGCGTGGCGACGCGGTCGTTCGGGGTCAGCTGCGCGCGCATGGCGGGCTTGGCCGTGCCCTTGCGGGCCAGCAGCATCGGGCCGAGCGAGGCGAAGGAGGCGGTGTGTTCGGTCATGGCGCGGGCCATCACTGTGCGACCCGGCGGCCGAAGTTGCCCTGCACGCGCTGGGCGCCATTGGCCATGGCGGACTTGCCGGGAGCGGCGAACACGGTGCGGCGGAAGTTCTTTTCCAGCCGATCGGCCACATAGTGCCACAGCGCGACGATTTCCTGTGCGCTGCGTCCTTCTGGTTCGATTTCCATCACCGTGCGGCCATCGATCATCGAGGCGGCAAAGTCGGTGCGGTGGTGAACGGTGATCGGGGCGACGGTGCCGTGCTGCGACAGCGCGACTGCGGCTTCCGAGGTGATCTTGGCCTTGGGCGTGGCGGCATTGACCACGAAGATCAGCGGCTTGCCGGCGCG
>JAGREI010000164.1 GCA_020446625.1 Erythrobacter sp. | reverse complement strand
CGCGGCCAGAACGTGCGCCTCGCCAGCCAGCTGACCGAAAGCCAGATCGACATCATGACCGAGGAGGAAGCCTCGGAAAAGCGCACCAAGGAATTTGCCGAGCGTTCGAAGATGTTCGAGGAAGAACTCGACGTCGACGAAACGCTGTCGCAGCTGCTGGTGGCCGAAGGCTTCGCCGAGCTGGAGGAAGTGGCCTACGTTCCGCTGGAGGAACTGGCCACCATCGAAGGCTTCGACGAGGAGCTGGCCGAGGAACTGCAAAGCCGTGCACAGGAAGCGATCGAGCGGCAGGAAGCCGCGCATCGCGAAGTGCGCCGCGAACTGGGCGTCGAGGACGACCTGGCCGAGATGCCGCACCTCACCGAGGAAATGCTGGTTACCCTGGGCAAGGCGGGCATCAAGACGCTCGACGACCTGGCTGACCTCGCCACCGACGAACTGATCGCCAAGAAGCGCGAAGCGCCGCGTCGCCGTCCGTCGGCTGACGGCCCGCCGATGCGCCGCCCGCAGCGTACCGAGGACAAGGGCGGCGTGCTGGGCGCGTTCGGCCTGTCGGAAGAACAGGGCAACGAGATCATCATGGCCGCCCGCGCGCACTGGTTCGACGACGAAGACCAGGGTGCCGCGGCCCAAGCAGAGGAGGCCGCTGATGCGGAATCCTCGCAATGACACATTAGGTTCGCCTGAAACCGAAGGCGCTGCCTCCCCGTCCGAAGCGGGGAGCGAGCGGCGCTGTGTGCTCACGGGGCGCCATTCGGCGCGCGACGACCTGGTGCGGCTGGCGCTGGCGCCTGATGGCCAGGTGCTGCCCGATGCCCTGGCCAAGGCGCCGGGGCGGGGTGCCTGGATCGGGGTGTCGAAGGGTGATCTTGAAGCGGCCATGGCCAATGGCAAGCTGAAGGGGGCGCTGGCCCGCGCGTTCAAGAGCGGTGACCTGACGATACCCGAGGACTTGCCTACAAGGGTGGAAGCGGCGCTGAAGCGCGCCATGCTCGATCGCCTGGGTCTGGAAATGCGCAGCGGCAAGCTGGTGCTGGGGTCTGACAGGATCGCCAACGAAGCCCGCATGGGCGCGGTTGCCGCGCTCTATCACGCCGCCGATGCGCGCGATGACGGGTGCCGCAAGCTGGACCAGGCCTGGCGTGTCGGCCTCGACGAGGAAGGGTCTGGCCGGGCAGGCGAACGGCTGCCACTGGACCGCGATGCCCTGTCTGTGGCATTGGGCCGCGAAAATGTGGTTCACCTCGCGCTGGCCGACGCCAAATCGGCGCAGCGCGTCGCGCTTCTGCTGGGGCGATTGCAGACCTTTCTGGGGGCTACGTCCCCACCATGACCCACCACGGGTGGCCAGTAGCGCCTCCCGCACGGGTGGCATGAATGATTGAATTTGAAGGATAAGTACGAGCATATGACCGACGACAACGAAAATCCGCAGCGCACCCGCAAGCCGCTTGGGCTGAAGCGTTCGGTGGATGCGGGCGAGGTCAAGCAGACCTTCAGCCACGGCCG
>JAGREI010000163.1 GCA_020446625.1 Erythrobacter sp. | reverse complement strand
CAGCGCGACCTGCTGCCGCTGATCGAAGGCACCACCGTTGCCACCAAGTACGGCCCGATGAAGACCGACCATGTGCTGTTCATCGCTTCGGGCGCGTTCCACGTCGCCAAGCCGAGCGACATGCTGCCCGAATTGCAGGGCCGCCTGCCGATCCGCGTCGAGCTGCGCAGCCTGACCGAGGCCGACTTCATCCGCATCCTTTCGGAGACGAAGGCCAACCTCGTCACTCAGTACAAGGCGCTGCTCGGCACCGAGAAGCTGACCGTCGAGATGGACGAGGAAGCCGTGGCCGAAGTCGCCCGCATCGCCGCGCAGGTGAACGAAAACGTCGAGAACATCGGCGCGCGCCGCTTGCAGACGGTGATGGAAAAGCTGTTCGAAGACCTCTCGTTCGAGGCGGAGGACCGCGCCGGGGAAACCGTCACCATCGACGCCGCCTACGTCCGCGACAGGCTGGGCGACCTTGCCGGCAACAGCGACCTTTCCAAGTATATCCTGTGACCCGCGGCTGAGCTTGCTCTAACCCGTCCCTCGCAAGGGGGGCCGGGACGTGGCGCTATTCAACCGCTTCGACGATTCCACGACCGAGGCGGCCTATCTGGCCGAGGAGCGCGCCAAGTGGCGCCCGGCCTGCGCTGGCTGACCGTGATCGCCACCGGCTCTTCGCGGTGTTCGCCGCCGCCTGGCACGGGTGCGCCACCTCGTGGTGTGATCAGCCTTCGGAGCTGGCCCAGAAGGTGAGGTGGCATCCCTCGCAGGCGCCATCGGCACCGGCCACCAGTTCGCCGGTCAGGGCGCCGTCGCGCGCGTCGGCTGCGGCGCGCAGGCGCGCGGCGTGTTCGGCAAAGGTGCTGGCATAGGCGCGGAAGGCGGCGGGGTTCTCGTCGATCAGGTCCTGCACCCGGTCCATCGACACTTCCCATTCCTCGGTGGTGGTATTGCCGGGGCTGGCGGCTGCGAGCACCGGCGCCTCTGCCATGTCGTGCATCACCGTTTCCAGCGCGGCGGCCTGCTGGGCGATGGCGATCCACCCGGAATCGTCGATCAGCGCGGGATCGAGGTTGCCGTCATCGTCCAGCGCCACGTTGGTGACCGCCCAGATCGCGGTGATCGCGGGGTCGACGCGCTGCTGCATCTCGTCGCGGACGTAGAGCGGGGTTTCGTCCTGCGCCAAGGCGCCTGCCGTGCCGGCAGCGCCCAGCGCCAGGGCGAACAGTGCCTGCGAGAGCTTCAACCGCATCATTCACCGCCTTCCGCCGCCGGGCCAAGGCCGGGGTGATCCTGGTCCACCACGCCTTCGTTCTGGAACTGCTCTACCATTTCGCGCTGTTCGGGATACCAGAAGTTGAGGTGGCAGCTTTCGCACACGCCATCCAGCTGGTCGATCAGCGGACCGGCGCTGGCGGCATCGCGGGCGCGGGCAGCGGCGGCCAGGTCTGCCACGTGCATTCCCAGCGTCTGCGCCATTTCGCGGAACAGTTCGGGGTTGGCGTCGATCGCGGCCTGCACCTGCGCGGCGGTGTGGCCACCGGGAACGTCGGCATCACCGATGGCAACGCCCGGCGCGGCCACGGTGATCGGATCGAGCGTGGAGATGGTATGCGCCCCGGCGGCAACCTGTTCGGCCAGTTCCGCGATGCGATCCCACTTAGCATCGTCCATCAAGGCCGGGTCGAGCCCGCCTTCGTCACCGATGGCGGCATTGGATACATCCCACAGCGCATCGGCGGGGGCGTCGATCTCGGACAGCATGACATCGTGCAGCGTCTGGCTTTCGGCTTCCGGCGCGGCTTCGCCCTGGCACCCGGCCAGCAGGAACACGGCAGTCGCCGCCACAATCGCACGCATTTGCAATCTCCCTATTCGGCGGCCTCGCGGGTTTCGCCTTGCTCGCTCAACTGGCGGTTCCACATCGCGGCATAGAGCCCGCCCAGCCGCAACAGATCGCCGTGGCTACCTTGCTCCACAATTCGTCCGCCGTCCATAACGTTGATTATGTCCGAATCCGCGATGGTCGACAGCCGGTGCGCGATGGCAATGGTGGTGCGGTGTTCGCTCACCCGCCGCAGCGTGGCGAGGATATCCTGCTCGGTGCGCGAATCGAGCGCGCTGGTAGCCTCGTCGAGCAGCAGGATCGGCGGGTTCTTCAGCAGCGTGCGGGCGATGGCCACGCGCTGCTTCTCCCCGCCCGACAGCTTCAGCCCGCGCTCGCCCACTTCGGTGTCGAAACCCTTGGGCAGTCCTTCGATGAACGGCAGGATCGCCGCGTCGGCGGCCGCCTGCCGCAGTTGTTCGGGCGTGGGATCGTCGTGGCCCCAGGGCTGGCCGTAGCCGATGTTGTAGCCGATGGTATCGTTGAACAGCACCGAATCCTGCGGCACGATGCCGATCGCCTGGCGCAGCGACGCCTGCGTCACCTCGCGGATGTCCTGCCCGTCGATCAGCACGCGGCCCTCCCACGGATCGTAGAAGCGGAACAGCAGCCGCCCGATCGTGCTCTTGCCCGCGCCCGATGGCCCCACCAGCGCGACATGCGCGCCCGCCGGGGCTTCGAAGCTGAGGCCGTGGAGGATCTGCCGGTCGCGATCGTAACCGAAGCTGACATTGTCGAACACCACCGTGGGGCGGCGCACCACCAGTGCAGGCGCGCCGGGCGCGTCCTCCACTTCCACCGCAGTATCCATCAGGCGGAACATGTCGGCCATGTCGATCAGCCCTTGCCGGATCGTGCGATAGACCATGCCCAGCATGTCGAGCGGGCGGAACAGCTGCATCAGGTAGGTATTCACCAGCACCAGGTCGCCGGGGGTGAACCGGCCTCTGGCCCAGCCCCAGACGGTCCAGGCCATGGCCGCGCCCATCATCAGGTTGAGGATCGACGCCTGCACGATGTTGAGCAGGCCCAGCGAATTGTCGGTCTTCACCGATGCCTCGGCATAGGCCTTGGCGGTGCTGGCATAGCGTTCACGCTCGCGCTCCTCCGCGCCGAAGTACTTCACCGTCTCGTAGTTCAGCAGGCTGTCGACCGCGCGCGCCATGGCCTGCCCGTCGAGGTCGTTCATTTCCCGGCGCAGCTTCACCCGCCATTCGGTGATGACCTGGGTGATCCAGATATAGCCCACCACGGTGACGGCGGTGGCGGCCACCAGTTCCCAGCCGAACAGCGTCCAGAAGATCACCCCCACCACCACCAGCTCGATCGCGGTGGGAGCGATGTTGAACAGCAGGAAATAGAGCATCGAGCTGATCGACTTGGTGCCGCGCTCGATCACGCGGGTGATCTCCCCCGTGCGGCGGCTGAGGTGGAAGCGCAACGACAGGCGGTGGAGCCGGGCGAACACGTCGCCCGTCAGGCTGAGCACGGCTTCCTGCCCCACGCGGTTGAATATGATGTTGCGCAGCTGGTCGAACAGCACGGTGCCGAACCGTCCGGCGGCATAGGCGATAACCAGCGCCAGCGCGGCCCACAGCGCGGGATCGCCCGCTGCGCTCATGGTGTCGACCGCGCGGGCGTAGGCCAGCGGCAGGGTCAGCACCACCACCTTGGCCAGCACCACGAACAGCGCCGCGCCCAGGATGCGCCGCTTCAGCGCGGGTTTGCCCGCCGGCCAGAGATAAGGCAGGAATCGCCGCACGGTGGCCCAGTCGGCGGGATCGCTGCTGGAGCTGGATTGGCCGAAGTCGCGCATCGTGCGCGCAACTTGGGGCCTGGCGCGCCGGGCGGCAAGTCCTGCGCGGGCTACTGGTTCAGGCGGCTGGCGCGGCGGTTGAAGCGAAAGGCGCTGTCCAGTGGAATGTCCCCCGGCAGGTCGAACAGCACCCGGCGCGTGCGGAAGTCGATCGCCACGCGCTCGAACAGCCGCAGTTCGCTCATGCCCAGAATCAGCGCCGGGCGATCGTTCAGGCCCAATCCTTCGAAGGTGGGCGAATCGGCAAACGAGATCACCACGTTGTTGACGAAGGCGCGCCCCAGGGTCAGCTGCCGTGCCACCCGCGTGGAGCCGGTGATCTGTTCCCCGTTGACGTCGGTCATCACCGATGGATCGAGTTCGCGCCGACGGCTCAGGCGGCGTTCGAGTTCGCGGTTGCCGATGGAACCGGTGGCACCGGTATCCACCACCACGTCCAGCGTGATGCCGTCGATCTGGGCGGTGTGGATGATCAGCTGCCCCAGCCGTTCGCGCGCGCGCACCACGATGTCGTAACGGCTGTCGCGCGGGTTGTCCTCGGCATCGGCCACGTGCAGTTCGCCGTTGACGAAATCGAGCAGCACGCGCTGGTCCTGCAAGGCATCCAGCCCGAGGATGCCGTCGGCCCCGCCGATGTTGGCGCCTTCCACCAGCGGCGCGGTGCGGATGGTGACGCTGCGGTCACCCAGCACGAATTCCGGGATCATGGTCGTCTCGACCTGCCGCGTGCTGGCCATGGCCACCAGCGTGGCCTGCTCGCGGTCGTTGAGCGCCAGCCGGTCGGCCAGATCGCGCGAGAGCACGGTGGCCTGGGCGCCGGTGTCGACCATGAAGGCAAAGGGGCCTTCGCCCATGATGGTGACGGGTACGGTCATCCGGCGATAGCGTTCCACTTCCATGCCGATGATGTCGATCAATGCCGGCTGGGCGGATTCGGCGGGCGGTGCGGCGGTGGGTTCGGCCACTTGCGACTGTTCGGCGGCGGGCCGGATTTCCTGTCCGTCGCTGGCGGGGGGCGCATCAACCAGCGCAAGCGCGGCGGTGACGATGGCGAGCAGGGCCATAGAATCTCTCCCGCTCACCGACGCGTCCCGGCTGCGGCGAGCAGGCGCAGCCTATCACGCTTGCGGGGCAGACTCTAGCGCGGGGCGGGGACCAGGTGCCGCCAGCCCAGCCGGGCCAGCGCGTGATCGGCAAAGTGGTGGACTTCGGCATAGGCCGGGTGGCGAATCTGCCTGAGGCCCACCAGCCACAGCACCACGCCCAGACCGGCGGCCAGCACCACCTGCATGAAGCTGGCCTGCGCGGCGGGGGCGACCCACTGGTAGGACAGCCAGACCGGCAGCACCGCCAGCCCGGTCACCAGCGCCGATTGCAACCACACCCGCGCCAGCGCGCTCCAGCGGAAGCCGACCACCGAATGCAGGAAGGGCGCGTGGATCGCCAGCCACACCAGGCCATAGGCCACCCGGCTGGCGGCGGCGGCCTCCAGCGAGAACCAGGCCCCCAGCGCCAGCAGCAGCGCGGATGCCGCGGTATCCAGCCCGAAGCGCCACAGCAGCGGACGCATCCGGCCCAGCAGGATCGGCAGCTCGACATAAAGGGGCAGGGCGATGAACAGGATCTGCGACAGGGCGATCCATTCCAGCGGCCGCGCCGCGCCAAGCCAGCGTTCGCCATAAAGCGTGCCAACCACCGGCATGGCGCAGGCGGCGAGGCCAGCCATGGCGGGCCAGGTGATCGCGGTGAAGCTGGCGGTAACGCGCTCGTAATGCGGCCCCAGCGGGTCGCCCCGGTCACGGAAGCGGGCAAAGGCGGGGTAGAACACGGTGGCAAGGCCGCCCGAGACGAGCCAGCGCAACTGGAAGGCCAGCCCCCAGGCGCGCGCGAACAGTCCCACCGCCACGGTATCCAGCAGGCGGCCGATCAGCAGTTCGGGCAGCCGCGCGCTCAGCTGCGACAGGCCGGAAAGCACGGTGGAGAATCCGCCGAAGCGCAGCACCGGCATGGCGCCCGCCAGGCGCGGCGGGATCGGCAGCATCCACCCCGCGCGCCATTGCGACAGCGCCGCGCGCGCGACTTGCTGGAAGAAGGCACCCCAGGCCAGCGCCATGGCGCCCCAGCCCTGCCAGGCCAGCGTGATCGCCACGGCGGCATTGGCCAGCACCACGCCCACTTCGATGATGGTGTTCGAACGGAAATCCAGCCGCCGCTGCAACAGCGCCATCGGCACCGTCGCCAGCGGCACGAAGAAATAGCTCGCCGCGATCACCAGCAGCAAAGGCAGCAGGCCGGGCATGGCGTAGAAAGCGGCGGCGGGCCAGGCCAGCAGCACGCAGAGCGCGGCGATCGCCCAGCTGACGATCAGCGAGACGGTGAAGGCGGTGTGCAGCTTGTCGTCGTCGAGGTCGGGCTCGCCCGCGACGAAGCGGTTGATGCCGAATTCCTGCAACACCGCCAGCAGGCTGACGAAGGAAAAGGCGATGGTGAACAGCCCCAGCTCGTCAGGCGCGATGAACCAGCGCGCCAGCACCACGCTGGCCATGAACTGGATAGCAAAGGCCCCCATCTGGCTGGCCATCGCCAGCAGGGCTGCACCGCGCACGCTCATCGGGAAAGGCTCATGTCAGGCCACCGCCGGGGCGAGCGTCGCCGGATCGGCATCGGGCGCACCCGCGCCGCGCGCATGGTTCTTGCGCCGGTGAGCCAGCATGGTGGGCGCCAGCCACGGCACGAACCGCCACAGCAGGAAACTGGCGCGCCAGACCGGGGCAAGCCTGCCTTCGCTCGATTCGCGCAGTTCGGCCAGCGCCCCCAGGTCGCCGTCGATCACCCGGTCGATGGCGATCTCGATGCGCAGCTCGCGCGCATTGCTGGCGATCATCGCGCGGGCGACCTCGGCGGCGGGCGAATCGGGAGGCAGCTTCTCCAGCGCCTTCTCGAAGGTGCGGATGTTGCCCTGGAGCATCTTCTGCGAACTGGCCGAGGCCGACTGCGAGCGCACCCGGTAATCGCCCAGCACCTCGTCGACGAACCGCGCGTGGCCGCCCAGCAGCATCAGCCGCACCCACAGGTCGAAGTCCTCGGCGTGAGTCATGCTGGTGTCGAATCCGCCAGTGGCATCGAAGTCGGCGCGGCGGAAGGTGGAGCCGATGTAGACCCCGAAGCTGCGGTCGAGCACGTCGACCAGCGAACCGCGCACCCCGTCGCCGCTGCCTTGCCGGCTGGTGAAGCACAGCCGTTCGCGCGGCACGGCGCCGTAGATGCGGGCATTGACGGTGACGAGCCGCGCCTGTGGGTCTTCCTCCAGCACAGCGGTGGTGCGGGCCAGGTAGTCGGGGCGAATCGTGTCGTCGCCATCGAGCAGCGCGATGAAGGGCGCGCGCGTGGCGGCGATCGCCCGGTTGCGCGCGGTGGAGACGCCGCCGTTGTCGGTGGCGAGGAAGGTGATTCGCGAATCGGCCAGGAAGGGTGCGACCGCGCCGGCCACGTCGTCGGGCGCGCCGTCGTCCACCACCACGCATTCCCAGTCGGTCAGCGTCTGTGCCTGCAAGCTCGCCAGCGCCTCGCCCAGCAGGTGCGCCACTCCATAGGCGGGCACGATCACCGCCACCCGCGCAAGGGGCGCAGGCGCACGAACGATCGCGTCGGGCGAGGATAGGGGGCCGGTCATCAGACCCCCTGTTAACCGCGCGCGCGTAAAGAATGCCTCAATAAGGCGAAGAATCATCTTCCTGGGCGTTAAGCATGGCTGGCATGACGGTTACCGGAGCGGTTGCCGGGCGATTCATGGCCCGCAGCGGGTGCAAGGCCCCGATTCAGGGCCGCAGAGCCCGGATTCGTTAAGCGAAATCGACCGGATTCGCGGCGAAATGGCCCTCTGGCGACGCTCGCTGCAAAGAAAATTGATGTAATTTCAATGAGAAGCGGACTTTTTTCGCACCTGCGCAACAAAATTGCAAAAACCCGTTGACCCGACTCAAAGCCGCGCCTAGATGGGCTCCACCGACGCGGCGCTGACGGTTTCCACCGCCACGCAGCTTCGGTCGCCAACACTGAACGGACAGCCGGATCCCCCGGTGTAAATCGGGGAACCAATTGCTGTCCGCTTTAAGTTGTCCTGGTGGCTCTTTGACATTGTCGGTTT
>JAGREI010000162.1 GCA_020446625.1 Erythrobacter sp. | reverse complement strand
GTGTCGCGCACCGCGCCGCCGACCCAGCGCAACATGCCGGGGCCGAGCGCAGCGGCAAGCGTGGCGAGGTCTTCGCGCTGCGTCCACGGTACGGCGGGCAGGCGCCTAGTCATCGCCCGATCCCCATGCGATCCGCCGCGAGAGGTTGGCGACGATCCCCGCAGTCACGCCCCAGATGCGATGCTCTTGCCACATGATCTGCGTGTAGCCGCGTTTCACCCCGTTCCAAACGCCATATTGGCGCTCGTGGTTGGCGCGGTCGAGCACGAAGTCGACCGGGGCCTCGAACCACTGGGCGACTTCGGTCGGGTTGGGGGTGATGGCGATGTTTGCGGGCACGACCGCCAGCACCGGGGTGATCGCGAAGCCCGAAGCAGTGAGATAGGTATCGCTTTGCCCGATCACGGTCACCGCATCGGTATCTATGTCGAGCTCTTCCCACGCCTCGCGCAGGGCCGCTTCCACCGGGGTTTCCCCATCGTCGATCTTGCCGCCGGGGAAGGCGACCTGCCCCGGGTGCGAACGCATGTTGCTCGGGCGGTGAATGAACAGGAAGCCGGGCCGTTCGCAGTCGGTCACGGCGGCGAGCACGGCGGCCGGGCGGAACGGGCCATCGGGCCGCGAAGCGCGTTCGTCGCGCAGTTCCGCCTCGGCGGCATGGCCCGCCGCATGCAGCCGGCGCAGGCGTTCGACCAGCCCGCTCATGCCGGCACCAGCGAGAAGCGCTGGCCCTGGCTCGCGACCGAAAGATCGCCGCTTTCCAGCGCCAGTTCTGCGAGCTGTCCGTAAGTGCTGCGGTTGAGCCGGGCCTCGGTGCCGTGGCGCACGGCGAGATAGAGCGCCGGGGTTTCGGGATCGCCGCGCGCGATAATCGGATGGTCCGGCCCGGCGATCACGGTGTCGTCGGTATTGAGCCGGAATGCCAGCGCGTCGCCATGCCGCACGACGTCGACGGCGACGAACGCGGCGTCCTCGACCGCGATCGACTGCCTTTCATAAGGCGTGACCAGCCAGTGCTGTCCAGTCTCGTCGCGCCACAGCAGGCTGGAGAAGGCGCGGACCATCGCCGGGCGGGTGATTTGCCCGCCGTCGTGGAACCAGCGCCCGTCCGCCGCGATCCGCATGAGGCTGTCGCCCGATGCCTGGGGCTGCCACTGGTCGACCGGCGGCAAGCGTCGCGCGGCCACGGCCTCGGCAATTTCGAGCAGGCTCAGCGAAGCAATGTCGGGCGGAACGTCATAGGCCATGGCTGGCCAGTCAGATGGCAGCTTAGGTCAGCCAATCCAAGGGCCAAGCGTGCCTTCGTGGGGCAGAATGCCCGGATTGTCCGTCCGCACCAGCAGGCGGCGGCGTTCGAACGGGCCGGGAAGCTGCCATTGCCCGGTCGGCGCGCCGAAGAAACCGAAGCGTTCGTAATATTCCGGATCACCGATCATCACCTGCGGCAGCGCCGCCTGCGGATCGAGCGCCTTGGCCATGGCCAGCATCAGCATGGTGCCGAAGCCTTCGCCCTGCCGTTCGGGCACCACTGCCACCGGCCCCACCATCAGCATGGGGTGGCGGCGGCCCTGCGGATCGGTAAGCGCCACCGGCCAGACCTGGATCGTGCCCACCAGCAGCTGCGCCTCGTCCACCGCGGCAAAGCTGAGCGCGGGCAGCCAGTCCGTCCCTTCGCGCACCATGTAGGCCGTGCGCAGGTGCCGGTCCGGACCGAAGGCACGGTCCAGCAGTTCCTCGACCAGCGCGGGATCGACCTCTGCGAGGGGAATCAGGGTGACGGCTTCACAGTCCATGGGCGCGCGCCGATAGGACCCCATGCTGCGTTGCGCAATTGTTTTGCGTGTAACGTCTTTCGCCGGAACCGGTCGGCGCTCAGCCGACCGCAAGGCCGAACGGCCGTCCCCTTCGGCTGCCTGCCTGCGGCAGCCGCTCAGGATAAACTACGCGGGCGCAGCTCTGCTGCGCGTCTAGCGAGGATGCACCCGCGGAGGCGGGGGCGAAAGTCAATCAGCCGGAGTCAGCCGCAGCAGCCGTCCTTCCGGCCCGTCTTCCGCCACCCAGATCGCGCCGTCGGGGGCCTGCGCGATCGAGCGCAGGCGCGTGGGGAAGACGTAGCGTGCTTCCTCGCTGGCGGAATTGCTGGCGGCATCGGGCGCCACGCGCACGATTGCGGTGGTGGCCAGCGTGGTCACCAGCAGTTGCCCCTGCCACTGGGGGAACATGCTGCCGGTGTAGAAGATCATGTCGCTGGGGGCGATCACCGGGGTCCAGAAGATCGCCGGGTGAGCAAAGCCATCGTCCGCCGTGTGATCGGGAATGTCGCTGCCGTCGTAGTTGACGCCGTTCGACCGCAGCGGCCAGCCATAGTTGGCGCCGCGATCCACCCGGTTCAGTTCGTCGCCGCCGCGCGGGCCGTGTTCCAGTTCCCACAGCTGGCCATCCGGATCGAATGCCAGCCCCAGCAGGTTGCGCTGGCCGTAGGTCCAGACCTGGTCGGCGGGCGAACCCTGGTCGGCATAGGGATTGCCTTCGGCAGGCGTGCCGTCGAGGTTGAGGCGCAGCACCTTGCCGCGATTGTCCATGAGGTCTTGCGCGGGCGTGCCTTCCTGCCGTTCGCCGCTGCTGAGGAACAGGTATTGCCCATCAGGCGAAAAGGCGATCTTGTGCGAGAAGTGGCCGGTGCGGGTGCCGACGTTCACCTGCCGCCAGATCTCGGTCAGCCCTTCCACCGCGCAGCTGGTGTCGCTGGTGCAGACCAGCTGGCCGCGTCCCAGCACCGCGCGCGCGCCTTCGTCTGCCGGTTGCGCCCAGGTGAGGTAGACCGTGCCGCTTTGCGCATAGTCGGGAGCGAAGGCCAGGTCGCCCAGGCCGCCCTGGCCGCGGTTGAACACTTCGGGCATCCCGCTCACCGTGCCGGTGATGCCCGTGGCCGGGTCGACAAAGGCCATGGTGCCGGGCTTTTCGGTGATGAACAGGCGATCCGTGCCAGGCTCGAAGGCGATCGCCCAGGGTGCATCGAACATGCCGAAGCTGGTGGCCGTGAAAGGCGCGCCTTCGGCCAGTTCCACCTCTGCGCCGCTGGCGGTTTCCCCCGTTTGCGCCAGGCTGCAACTTGCGAACGTCAGCGAGGCTGCGAAGAGGAGGGGACTGAGGATGATCTTGCGCATGTTGTCTGCTTCGCCTTCCGCCGATTTTGCCGCCAGGCTTGGCGCTGCGCCGCTGGTCGCCGGGATCGACGAGGCCGGGCGCGGGCCGCTGGCGGGGCCGGTTGTGGCGGCTGCCGTGCTGCTGTGCAAGGTGCCGCCTGCCGGACTCGACGATTCGAAGAAGTTGACCGCCAAACGCCGCGCCGGGCTGGAAGCGCAGATCCGCCAGACCTGCGCCTTCGGCATCGGGGTGGTGGAGGTGGCGGATATCGACCGGCTCAACATCCTGGGCGCCACCATGCTGGCGATGACGCGGGCCACGCAGCTGCTCTGCGCGGCGCTGGGGCGCGACGATCTTGCTTGCCTGATCGACGGCAACCTTACCCCGCACGGCCGTTGCGACGAATGGCGCTGGCCTGCCCGCGCGCTGGTGGGGGGTGATGCGCTGGAACCGGCAATCAGCGCGGCCAGTATCCTGGCCAAGGAATACCGCGACCGGCTGATGGTGGAGGCCGCGCAGCGCCATCCCGAATACGGCTGGGAGAGCAACAAGGGCTATGGCTCGGCGGCGCATATGGAGGCATTGCGCCGCCACGGCCCAACGCCCTTGCACCGCCGCAGCTTTGCCCCCGTGGCGCAACTGGAGTTGCCGGTATGAGCTTCACCGCCGCCGATGTGCCGGACCAGTCCGGCCGGACAGTGATGATAACCGGCGCGAACACCGGCATCGGTTTCGAAGCCGCGCAGGTGCTGGCGGGGAAGGGCGCGCAGGTGGTGCTGGCCTGCCGCGATGCAGCGCGGGGCGAGGCGGGGCGTCAGCGGATCGCGCAGCTGCATCCGCAGGCCAGCACGTTGCTGCTGCAAGTCGACCTTGCCGATCTCGACAGCGTGCGCGCCGCCGCCGCGCAGGTGGAGCGGCTGGACGTGCTGGTGAACAACGCCGGGATCATGCGCCCGCCGCTGTGGCATACCAGGCAGGGGTTCGAGAGCCAGTTCGGCGTCAATCACCTGGGCCACTTCGCGCTGGCCGCGCTGCTGCTGCCCAAGCTGGGCGGTGCGGACCCGCGCGTGGTGGTGCTGGCCAGCATCGCGCACAAGCGCGGCAGCATCGACTTTGCCAACCTCGACGGGCGCCAGGGCTATGGCCGCAGCCGGTTCTACAACCAGAGCAAGCTGGCCAACCTGCTGTTCGTCACCGAGCTTGACCGGCGGCTGCGCGCGGCAGGATCGCCGGTGAAGGCGATCGGCTGCCACCCCGGCGTGGCCGGCACCGACCTGGGGCGCAACTCGCCAGCGGAGCGGTTGTTCTTCGAGAAGCTGGCCCCGCTGTTCCTCAATTCCGCCGCGCAAGGGGCCTGGCCCACCTTGCAGGCCGCCACCGATCCCGCGGCGGCAGGCGGCGACTACTACGGATCGCAGGGGCTGTTCGAGATGCGCGGCCCATCCGGCCCGGCGCACCGCAGCAGGCTGGCGCGCGACCCCGAACTGGCGCGACACTTGTGGCAGGTATCGGTGGAACTGACCGGCGTCGATCCGGGGCTGCCGCCAGCCTGAGCGGCTAAACCACACTTCCGCGCCGGGTGAGTCCTTCGCGCCACACCGCAGCATATCGAGTCCCGTGAATCCGCAGGGACTCAATATCTTGTGCCGGACTCCTTTCGTTCCACCTGAAGCTTGTGCAGCTGCGGCACAATTGCCGCTTGACCCGTGGACTCCAAGGACTCACACCCTGTGGATAACTTGAGGGGTAATGTGTTCATGGGTGAAATGACCAAACTGCGCGCCGCGCCGGTGCAACGCGCGCGCAAGGCCAGGCCGGTCAGCAAGGCGGACCTGCCGCTGGGGCAGATCCTGTCGGGCGACTGCGTGGCCGCCATGCGCAGCCTGCCCGATGCCAGCGTGGACCTGGTCTTTGCCGATCCGCCCTACAACCTGCAACTGGGCGGCGACCTCAACCGCCCCGACGGCAGCCATGTCGATGCCGTGACCGATCACTGGGACCAGTTCGACAGCTTCGCCCTCTACGACAAGTTCACCCGCGAATGGCTGACCGAGGCGCGCCGCGTGCTGAAGCCCGACGGGGCGCTGTGGGTGATCGGCAGCTATCACAACATCTACCGCGTCGGCGCGATCTTGCAGGACCTGGGGTTCTGGATCCTCAACGACGTGGTCTGGCGCAAGACCAACCCCATGCCCAACTTCCGCGGCACCCGCTTCACCAATGCCCACGAAACGCTGCTGTGGGCCAGCCAGGGCGAGAAGGCGAAGTATCACTTCAACTACCGCGCGATGAAGACGCTGAACGACGAATTGCAGATGCGTTCGGACTGGATCTTCCCGATCTGCTCTGGCGGCGAACGGCTGAAGGACGATGCGGGCCACAAGGCACACCCCACGCAGAAGCCCGAGGCGCTGCTCTACCGCGTGCTGCTGGCCACGACCGAGGCGGGCGACGTGGTGCTCGATCCGTTCTTCGGCACCGGCACCACCGGCGCGGTCGCCAAGCGGCTGGGCCGTGACTGGATCGGCTGCGAGCGCGAGGACAGCTATCGCAAGGTTGCCCGCGAACGCATCGACCGCGAACTGGCGCTGGACGAGAGCTCGCTCGCCACCATGCAGAGCCGCAAGAGCCAGCCGCGCGTCGCCTTCGGCCAGGTGGTGGAAGCAGGGCTGCTCAAGCCCGGCACCCAGTTGTTCGACAAGCAGCGTCGCTGGAAAGCCAGCGTGCGCGCCGATGGCAGCATCGAGTGCGGCGCCGAAAGCGGCTCGATCCACCACGTCGGCAAGACGCTGCAAGGTGCGCCCAGCTGCAACGGCTGGACCTTCTGGCATTACGAGGACGGGGGCGAGGTGAAGCCGATCGACGCCGCGCGCAGCCTGTTCCTGCTCGCCAGCGAAGACTGACGCTGGCGAAACGCCGCCCCGCACCGGTGGACGCGGCGCGGCCTAGCCCCTAGAGAGCGCCACCATGGCGCTGCTTCCCCGCAAACCTGCTTTCCTTAACGCCAGCGTGCCGGACGAGCTGGTGAGCACGAAGGACTGGGGGCGGCGCATCGCCACGCTGGTTTCCGCCGTGCTGATCGCGCTGGCCGCGCTGCTGTTCGCCATGCTGGGCGACCGGGCGCAGGCGCAGTTCGATGCCTGGCGCCAGGCCGTTCCGTGGTTGCCGCTGGTGCTGACGCCCGTTACCTTCGTGGTGGTGGCCATGCTCACCCGCAGATATGCGCGCGAAGCGCGCGGATCGGGCATTCCGCAGGTAATGGCGGTGGGCCGCAAGCCGCATGGCCGCGCGGCACGGGCGCTGCTGTCGTTGCGCGCGGCCGTGGCCAAAATCGCGCTGACCGTGGCATCGCTGCTGGGCGGGGCATCGGTGGGGCGCGAAGGGCCGACGGTGCAACTGGCCGCCGCGATCATGGTCAACGTCCACCGCGTGCTGAAGGTACGCATCACTTCGGGCGTGGTGATCGCGGGCGGCGCGGCAGGCGTGGCGGCGGCGTTCAACACTCCGCTGGCGGGCATCGCCTTCGCCATCGAGGAACTGGCCGTGGCTTACGAACAACGCGTGGCGGTGATGGTGATGGGCGCGGTAATGATCGCGGGCCTGACGGCGCAGGGGCTGGCGGGCGACTATGTCTATTTCGGCGTGCTGCATGGCAGCCTGCCGCTGACCAGCGTGCTGGTGGCCGCGCCGCTGGCGGGGCTGGGCGGGGGGCTGCTGGGCGGGCTGTTCGCGCGGCTGATGCTGGCGCTGCGTGGGCCGGAAGGCCGCTGGAGCGCGCGGCTGGGTAGCCGCCCCATGCTCACCGCGCTGGTCTGCGGGCTGATCGTGGGCGTGCTGATCTTCCTGACGCAGGGCCAGGTCGCCGGAACCGGCTACGAGCCGACGCGCGCCATGCTCGAAGGCGAAGGGGGCGACCTGTGGTTCGGCCCGGCCAAGTTCCTCGCCGCGCTGGCCACCAGCGTCAGCGGGATTCCTGGCGGCATCTTCGCCCCCTCGCTGGCGGTGGGTGCCGGGGTGGGCGAGCTGCTGACCCCGCTGTTCCCGCCCGAACAGGCTGGGCTGATCGTGGTGCTGGGCATGGCGGGCTACTTCACCGGCGTGGTCCGCGCGCCGCTGACCGCGGTCATCATCCTGGGCGAGGCGACCGGCAGCAGCCACGTGATCCTGCCGCTGTTCGCCACCGCGCTGATCGGGGACTGGGCCGGCAGCCTGGTGTGCAAGGAACGGCTGTACCACGCGCTGGCCCGCGACTTCGCGCCGGACAAGGTGCAGGCGGCGGCCAGGCCCAAGGCGGTTTCCTACAGCGGCCCGGACGTGGCTTGATCGGCCAATGCAGCAAGCGCAAAAGGACTTCCCCACCATGCAGGGTGACACTTCTGGCGGCACGGCTGACACATTGCGCTATTTGCCTCTGGACACTGTCACACCTGTCACACCTTCACCTGTAACCTGTTGAAAGACAAGCAATGCCCTACAAGGTCTACATCCAGCCGATCACGCTCGCCCCGTCGCCGCAGGCGCTGGAAGGGGACGCCGTGCGGCTGGGCGGTTCGATGGTCTGGGCCAGCCAGTTCGCGGTGATCGTGCGCCACGGGCGGCAGGTGGTGGACCGGATGCTGGCCACCCCGCGCACGATGGCGGGCGTGATCTCGGGCCTGTCCGAAGCGGTGGCCGCGCAGGGGGAGGAGCAATGGGCCAACCTTGGCCGCGTCCACCCGCCGCTGGTGCTGGGTAGCCGGACCGTGCGGCTGGACCAGCCGCAGGTGATGGGCGTGCTCAACGTCACCCCTGACAGCTTCAGCGACGGCGGGCAGTTCATGGACGATGCCGATGCCATGCGCGAACAGGCCGCCCGGATGCACGAGGCGGGCGCGGCGATCATCGACGTGGGCGGCGAAAGCACGCGCCCCGGCGCCAAGGCGGTGTGGGAAGGCGAGGAGATCGAACGCATCAGGCCCGCGGTGGAACACTGCGTGGGCATGGGCGCGGCGGTCTCCATCGACACCCGCCGCCCGGCGGTGATGGAAGCCGCGCTGGCCGCCGGCGCCAGCGTGATCAACGACGTATCCGCCTTGCGCTATGACCCGCGCAGCCTCGAGTTCGCAGCCGCCAGCGGCGCGCCGGTGGTGCTGATGCACGCGCCGGGCAAGGGCGACGACCTGCACGCCGAGCCGGACTACACCAGCGTGGTGTTCGACGTGTTCGACATGCTGGCCGAGGCGCGCGACCGGGCCATGGCGGCGGGCATTGCGCGCGACAGGATCGTGCTCGATCCCGGCATCGGCTTCGGCAAGTCGCTGGCCGACAATCTCGCCTTGCTCAACGCGCTGCCGCTGTTCCACGCACTGGGCCAGCCGCTGCTGCTGGGGGCGAGCCGCAAGCGCATGATCGGCGCGCTGTCGAACGAGGCGGGCGCGCACCAGCGGCTGGGCGGGTCGCTGGCGCTGGCCATGCTGGGGATGGACGCGGGCGTGCACCTGCTGCGCGTCCACGACGTGGCCGAGACGGTGCAGGCGCGCAACGTGTGGCGCGGCCTGCGCGACGCGGCGCTGACCGA
>JAGREI010000010.1 GCA_020446625.1 Erythrobacter sp. | reverse complement strand
AAGAACGTGCATCCCGGCAAGATCCTCTCGACCTCGCAGGGTGTCGACGTGGTGGTGCTGGAGGTCGATCCTTCCAAGCGCCGCATCTCGCTCGGCCTCAAGCAGGCCCAGCGCAATCCGTGGGAAGAATTCGCCGAAGCGCACCCGGTCGGCTCGACCGTCACCGGCGAAGTCAAGAACGCCACCGAGTTCGGCCTGTTCATCGGCCTGCCCGGCGACGTGGACGGCATGGTGCACATGTCGGACATCGCCTGGGGCATCTCGGGCGAAGACGCGCTGGCGCTGCACCGCAAGGGTGAGGAAGTCCAGGCCGTGGTGCTCGATGTCGATATCGACAAGGAGCGCATCAGCCTCGGCATGAAGCAGCTCGAAAAGGGCGCTCCCTCGGCCGAAGGCAATGCCGGTTCCGGCTCGCTGCGTCGCGGCGAAGTCGTCACCGTCACCGTGCTCGAAGTCCGCGATGGCGGCCTCGAAGTGCAGGTGGGCGACGATGGTGCGACCGGCTTCATCAAGCGTTCGGACCTCGGCCGCGACCGCGACGAGCAGCGTCCGGACCGCTTCCAGGCGGGCCAGAAGGTCGATGCCATGGTCACCGGCTTCGACCGTTCGAAGAAGCCCAACTTCTCGATCAAGGCGCACCAGATCGCCGAAGAGAAGCAGGCTGTCGAACAGTACGGCTCGGCCGACTCTGGCGCCTCGCTGGGCGACATCCTCGGCGCCGCGCTGAAGGAAAAGAAGTAAGCTCCAGCGCCTCGCGCGCTAGCTACGATAGGCCCGCCGGTAGCGATACCGGCGGGCCTTTTCTATGGCGCTCGCCCGTCCTAAGCTGGGCGCATGAGCATCATCGTCCACCAGTTCCCATGCCTCAGCGACAACTACGGCTATCTCGTCCACGATCCCGCCAGCGGGGAGACGGCGTGCATCGACACGCCCGATGCCGATGAATACCTGCGGCAGGCGAAGATGCAGGGCTGGCGCATCACGCAGATCTGGAACACCCATTGGCACCCCGATCACGCGGGCGGCAACGCGGCGATCAAGGCGGCCACGGGCTGCACGATCGTTGCGCCCGCCGAAGTCGAACGCATCAGCACGATCGACCGCGTGGTGAGCCATGGCGACACCGTTTCGCTGGGCGACGTGGCGGCACAGGTAATCGACGTCTCCGGCCACACCAATGGCCACATCGCCTATTTCCTCGCCAGCGAGGGAAAGGCCTTCGTGGGGGACAGCCTGTTCGCGCTGGGCTGCGGGCGGATGTTCGAAGGCGAACCGGCGCAGTTCTGGGACAGCCTCTCCCGCCTCAAGGCGCTGCCCGCCGACACGACCATCTACTGCGCCCACGAATACACCGCGTCGAACGCGAAGTTCGCGCTCCACGCCGATCCCGGCAACGATGCGCTGATGGACTACGCCCGCGAAATCGACGCCAGGCGCGCGGCGGGG
This sequence comes from Erythrobacter sp., assembly GCA_020446625.1. Lineage (GTDB taxonomy): Bacteria > Pseudomonadota > Alphaproteobacteria > Sphingomonadales > Sphingomonadaceae > Alteraurantiacibacter. Next base: position 3,243 of record JAGREI010000010.1, on the reverse strand, counting down.
GAATGGACCGTCCCCTTCCCGCTGTCCCGCGAGCTGGAAACCAACCCCTTCCTGCGCGCCGACGATCCGGAGATGCAGGCCCGCTGGGGCGGCGATGCGCCGTTCGAGACCTTCGCCGCGATCCGGGCGGCGAAGGACAATTTCTAGCTATAGCAGTCTGCAAATCCTACCATTGCCTCAGGTAACCCCCCATCATCGTTGGGAGCAAAGCAGGCTGCCGCGCCATTGTCAGTGGGCGACATGAACTCGAACCCGCGAGCCTCCATGCAGAGCAGGATATACGACCTCCATGCCGCGTCAGCCGTCTCCTATTCGTCTAGTCCATAGCCCTGGTAATTGCTGCGAAATGCCTCACCTTCACTACCCGAGGCTTCAAGCCTGCATTGTGCAAGATCCCTGCTAGGATCTGCGAACAGTCCGCAGGCCTCTAACGACGCTATGGCGGCCAAGGCCCAAGTGGTCTTAGCGAGCCCTCGCACCAGTCAATACCCCACCGTAAACCGGCGGCGCGAGTGCTGGTGTGCTTCCAGTTCGTCGACCATGGCGATGGCATAGTCGGCATAGCTGATCTTGCTCTGGCCCTCGGCGTCCACCACCAGGTTATCGCTATCCAGCCGGAAGCTGCCCGGCCCCTGCCGCTCGCCCACGAAGATCACCATGGCGGGGGAGAAGAAGGTCCAGTCGAGCTCGCTCTCCTGCTTCAGCGCGTCGAGGAAGTGGATACCGCCGATCACGTAGGGCTTGATCTCTTCGGGGAAGGTGGGGCTGTCGTAGAGCCGTACGCCGTCGGCGTTCTTCAGGCTGGCCGCGCCGCCCATCACCAGCAGCCGGGGAACACCCGCCGCCTTGACGGCGCCCAGCAGGTGATCGGCGGTCACGTTGAAATGCAGCGCGCTGATCACCGCGTCGGCCCCGGCGATCGCTGCGGCCAGCGCCGCCGCATCCTCTGCATCGCAGGCCCGCGCGGTGATGTTGGCGTGTTCGGGAATGGCTTCGGGATGGCGCGACAGGCCCAGCACCTGGTGCCCGCGCGCGGCGGCTTCCTTCGCGATTTCGGAACCGCCCTTGCCGCTCGCGCCCAGTACCGCAATCTTCATCGTGTCTCTCCCGTCCCTTCGTTGACTTTGTAGCAGTCTAGTCCGGGCGGGAGGCGCTTGGGAAGCGCAAACTAAAACCCCCGCCGAAGCGGGGGTTTCCTGTGTGACTGCGGCTGGCGCGGGATCAGATGCCCGCGATCACCTGGTCGGCCAGCGCCTTGTCGGCCGTGGCATCGTGCTTGGCGGCGATCAGCGCGGCGGCTGCGGCGGTGCTGGCGTCGGCGGCGCGCGCCTTCAGTTCGGCAACGGCCTGGCGCTCGGCAGCGGCGATCTTGTCGGTCGCCATGCGCTCACGACGGGTGACCATGGCGGCGGTGTCCTCCTTGGCCTTGGCCACGATGCCGTCCGCTTCGGCCTGCGCGTTGGCCAGCATGGCCTCGGCGTCCTTCTCGGCATTGGCGATCTTCGCGGCATATTCCTCGCGCAGCGCCTCGGCCTCGGCGCGCAGCGCCTTGGCTTCATCGAGGTTGGCGCGGATCGCGGCGATCTTGCCGTCGAGGCCGCGGGCCAGCACCTTGTGCACCTTGGCAAAGCCGAAGGCGATCAGCAGCAACGTGGCCATCGAGATCGACACCCACTGGAACGGTTCCAGCCCCAGCAGCGTGGGTTCGGGATGCTCCACGTGCTCACCGTGGCCTTCCTCGACGAAAACCTCGGGGTTCTCGACCTCGAACACCTGCGGTTCAGGCTGCGCCAGGGTGGTTGCAGTCTCAGCCATGGGCCATTGCCTTCTTCACTGCCGCGCGGGCATCGGTATCGGAAACGCTGACATTGGCCAGCCGCGCGGCGATATCCTGCGCCGCTTCGGCAGCCACGCCCTCGATCTCGGCAGCGGCTTCGGCGCGAGCGGCGGCGATGCGCGCCTCGGCTTCTGCCAGCTGCGCGTCGATCCCGGCCTGCACCTTGGCGAGCTTGGTCTCGGTGGACTTGGCCGACTTGGCCTTGGCCTGGTTGACCAGCGCCTGCGCGGCTTCGCGGTTGGCGTTCTCGCGCTGGCGCCAGGCCTCTTCCTGCGCATCGGCAGCGTCGCGCGCGGCCTGGGCAGCGGCCAGGTCATCCGCGATCTGCTTGTCGCGCAGGCCCACGGTGTCCAGCACCTTGGGCACCATGCCCTTGCCCACCACGAAGAAGACGAGGCCGAAGATGACCAGCAGCCAGAACAGCTGGCTGGACCAGATTTCGGGAAGCTGGGCTATCTGGGGCATGGGCGGATTCCGGGTGTCGGTGCGGGATTACACGAGAGAAACCGGCCGGACGCGACGCGCCCGACCGGCAGGGTCGATCAGACGAACAGGATGATCATCGCCACGACGAAGGCCAGCAGGCCGAGCAGTTCGGCAGCGGCGAAGCCGATGAACAGGCGGCCCTGCTGGCCGTCGGCGGCGCCGGGGTTGCGCAGAGCCGATTCGAGGAACGAGCCGAACACGTTGCCCACGCCCAGTGCAGCCATGCCCGCACCGATCGCGGCGAGACCGGCACCAACCATCTTGGCAGCTTCGAGATCCATGTGATTATCCTTTCAAGTGAATTCGTTGGTTAAACTGTATGCGAACTTAGTGCAGGTGCTCGGCGTCGTGGATGTAGAGCGAGGCGAGCAGCGCGAAAACGTAGGCCTGGATGCCGGAAACGAGGATTTCCAGCGCGCAGATGGCCACCATCAGCGCGAAGCTGGGCAGGCTGACCACGCCCGCCCACAGCAGGCCGGCATTGCCGCCGTCGATCACGAAGCTCGACAGCACTTCCAGCAGCACGTGGCCGGCCATCATGGCGACGAACAGACGCAGGCCGAGGCTGAAGGGGCGGAACATGAACGAGATGAACTCGATCGGGGCGATGAAGATCGCCATGATGAACGGCGTATCCTTCGGCACGAACAGGCTGAAGAAGTGCAGGCCGTGCTTCCAGAAGCCCACCACCAGCACGATCAGGAAGCTCATGATCGCCAGCACGCCGGTGATCGAGAAGTGGCTGGTGAAGGTGAAGGGATGCACACCCACCACGCCCAGCGGCAGCAGGCCGAGCAGGTTGGCGAAGAGGATGAACATGAACAGGCTGAAGATGTACGGCACGTACTTCTTGCCGCCCTTGCCGATGTTGGCCGACACCAGATCGTCGATGAAGCCGGTGAAGGTTTCCACCGCCATCT